>JAZGGI010000026.1 GCA_036480375.1 Candidatus Zixiibacteriota bacterium | reverse complement strand
ACCGCATTCCTTTTTTGATGACAAAACACCGATGGAGGTATATCTTGACAACATGGCGGCATAATCAACCAAACCGAATACACCTTAAATCAGCCGTCAAACTGTCCAACAAACCAGGACCACCTCTGTGGTCGGAAGACAAATTAAATATTTTAAAAGAATATACAGAGCCATATTCAAAAATCATGAGTAATCAGCCAAGGCTATCATTCTGTTATATTGATGCATTTTCTGACAAGGGAAAACATATTTCGAGGGAAACAAACAAAATAATCCCCGGAAGTCCGCTTCAAGCACTAAGCACTTCTCCCCTCTTTCCCAAATATTATTTTATAGATATTGACCCGAAAAAGATCAAAACTCTAAAGAAAATTATAGCCTCTGAGTTACAATTTCCAAAAGACAAAAAGCCTGAAATTATTTTTAAGGAAGGTGATTGTAACGAAATTCTCCTAAACGATATTTTCCCCGATTTGACCTATGGTTCTTATAATCGAGCTTTATGCTTTTTAGATCCTTATGGAATGCACCTTAGCTGGCAGGTGTTGGAGATGGCAGGAAAATTGGAAACCATTGACATATTTTTAAATTTCTCCATTTATGACATGAATTTAAACGCACTTCATCATAATGTGGGAACCGTTAAATCTCGGGAAATTAAGAGAATAAATCGTATGTGGGGTGACGATTCCTGGAAGGATGTTGGATATATATCCCAACCTACGTTGTTTGGAGATGAAGATAAGATTAAGCGAGCAAATAAGGAAATCGTTATTGCTTTTCAAAAGCGATTACGGCACATAGCAGGATTTAAGTACGTCCCTGAACCAATCGCTATGAAAAATTCAAAGAACACGGTCGTATATTATTTGTTTTTTGCTTCCGCGAAAAAGGTTGCGGCAAAAATTGCAACCGATATATTTATGAAGTACCGCAGATAGGCAGTAAATTATGGCCATAAAAACAACCATAGAGTGGACGGAATCGACGTGGAATCCGGTGACGGGTTGTACCAAAATCAGCGCCGGGTGTCGGTATTGTTATGCCGAGCGAATGGCTAAGCGCCTTCGGGCTATGGGCTCCCCTAATTATAAAGACGGATTCAAAGTTTCTTTGCATCCGCGAGTATTGAATCTGCCTCTCGGGTGGAAAAAGCCACAGATGATATTCGTCAATTCTATGAGTGATTTGTTTCATAAAGACGTCCCGCTTGATTATATTCTCAAAGTATTTGCCGTAATGAAAAAATGCCCGCAACATCAATTTCAAATCCTGACGAAACGGTCCGGGAGAATGCTGCAACTTGATAAAAATCTGCCATGGCGGGAAAATACATGGATGGGGGTAACGGTCGAAAATCAAAAATGTATTCCTCGCATTGACCAATTGCGACAAATCGGAGCCAAAACCAAATTCCTGTCTTTAGAGCCATTACTTGGGCCATTGCCAAATCTTATTCTGAAAGGTATCGACTGGGTAATCGTCGGCGGTGAATCCGGACCGGGAGCGCGTCCGATGAAACCAGAATGGGTACTTGATATTCGCGATCAATGTCTTGAGGCACAAGTCCCGTTTTTCTTCAAACAATGGGGTGGGGTTAATAAAAAGAAAGCCGGACGGCTTCTTGATAATCGAACCTGGGATCAGATGCCCGATAGTCTTGTAAAGCTATCCGCTTAAATTTACTATTCACCAAATTTTTTCATCTTATAATTTCCAATTGCGTATTATATTCTTTGTATGTACGAGACGGATAAAAATAATCAGGCGGAGAGGGCTGTATTGGTCGGGGTCGCGGCGGGGCGAACGCCCAAACGGGAAATCGAGTATTCAATCGATGAACTGTCACGTCTCATATCAACTGCTGGCGGAATTGAGGTCGCCCGGTATATCCAAAAACGGGGTAAGCCGGACGGAACTTATTATATCGGCAAAGGCATCGTGCAGGAAATAATCGATTTTATCGATGAGAGCGACGCGGACCTGGTTGTTTTTGACGAGCCGCTTTCCCCTAATCAATTGCGCAATCTTTCAAAAAAGCTCGACATCAAAGTCATCGACCGGCCGATGCTGATATTGGATATTTTCGCTCTGCATGCCCGCACCTCAGAATCGCGCCTTCAGGTTGAACTGGCTCAAATGGAATATCTCCTGCCTCGTCTGGCCGGACTATGGGTTCACTTTTCCCGCCAGCGCGGTGGGATCGGGGCAAAAGGCCCCGGAGAAACTCAGCTTGAAGTTGATCGCCGCCGGGTCGGCAAAAAAATATCAGTCCTCAAACAAAAATTAAAAAAGATCGACCAACAGCGGGCAACGCAGAGGAAAGGCCGGGATAAATTCTTCAAGATCGCTTTAGTGGGCTATACCAATGCCGGGAAATCGACATTGTTTACCTGCCTGACCCGCGCTGATGTTTTGCGGGAAGATAAATTGTTTTCGACTCTGGATTCAACCACCCGTGTCATATCGGTGGAATATCCGCAGGATATTGTCATCACCGATACGGTCGGGTTTATTGAAAAACTCCCGCATCAACTGGTCGCTTCTTTCAAATCGACCCTCGAAGAGGTAAATCTTGCCGATTTAATTCTTCTTGTGGTTGACTCCTCCGACGCATACAAAGACAGAAAAATCAGCGTTGTTCGGAAAGTACTGAAAGAAATCGGCGTCAATAATGTGCCGATTATTGAAATTTATAATAAGATCGACCTTCTCGAAGAAAGCGAAATTCCTCCCTGGGGAAACGGATATATACCGATTTCTGCGCTGAAAAAGTCGGGATTAAACAGACTGAGAACTGAAATCATGGTTCGATTTGGGTGATATTTTGCTCTGAATATTTAATATTCCAGCGGTTTCTGCCGATATTTAACCGGTAAGGATAAATATTATAATGGGCAAAAGAATACTCATAGTCGATGATAATCCCAATATGTCCTCGCTTTTAAGCGAGATGCTTGAAATATTCGATTATGATTCCATCCGTGCCGCCGACGGAGTGGAAGCCATCGAAAAAGTTGAAAACGAGGATTTCAGCCTCGTTATTACCGACATGAGAATGCCTAAAATGTCTGGGCTCGACCTCCTGCAAAAAATCAAAAGAGAAAGACCAAACCTCCCGGTTGTTGTTATCTCCGGTTATGCCATTGACGATGAAGGTAGTAATCTTTTAACCAGTCTCGCCGACGGATTTCTGAATAAACCTTTCAAAATGTCGGATATAGAACAGCTCCTCGCGCAAGTCCTGAAATAATCCACGATACTACTCACTAATTTAATTTCCCTCAACGAGTGATTATTATATATTTCGCTCATGCAGAAAGCGCTCAAAGATTCTATCCTGTTTTCCGGAATTGACGCCGAAGAGCTAAAACTGGTCGAGGAAACCGGAGTAAAAATAAAAGCTGCCAAAGGGACATTTTTATTTTTTCAGGGAGATCCCGGGAAGAAATTTTATCTGGTTCTTTCCGGAAAAATCAAAGTCCACAAAAATTCACCCGACGGCAAAGAACAGATTCTGTTGATGGCTTCTCCCGGCGACACATTTGGGGAAGCGGCCCTGTTTGCCCGAAAGAATTATCCGGCCAACGCCGAAGCTATTGAAGATTCAACCCTGATGTCATTTTCCCGGGATAAATTTCTGAAGCTTATAAACGAACATCCTGCTCTGGCGATAAACATGATTGCCCGGCTGTCGTCTCTTTTGCACCATCTCTCCCGGCTGGTTCAGCAATTGTCGCTGGAAGATATCTCAACCCGCCTGGCCGGTTATCTGCTCGAATTTATGCCTGATTATAAACCCGGAGAAAAACCCAAAATTACGCTGGCCGAAAAGAAAATGACATTGGCATCGATTTTGGGGACAATTCCGGAAACATTGTCGCGGGCTTTTGCCAAGCTCACCAAAATTAAAGTTATCGAAGTAAGCGGGCAGGAAATAACCGTCAATGATCCGGCCCAACTGGAAGAAATAGCGGCCGGAAAAAAATTTTAATACGCTTGACCTAAATCAAACCCTAATGCCCACTATTTCCCGATAATACCCCCGTAAAGAGAATTAAAAATAATTGGAGTTGTTATGACAAGCGGTAAACGCGAGATAGTGCAAATTGATGAATCACTTTGTGACGGTTGCGGTGAGTGTATTTTGAGCTGCGCCGAAGGGGCAATTCAGATTATAGACGGCACGGCTAAGCTGGTTTCGGATAATTTATGTGACGGATTCGGAGCCTGTCTCGGTTCATGTCCCCAGGATGCCATTACCATAATTACAAGAGAGGCTGAAGAGTTTGATGAAGAAGTAGTCAAAGTACACTTGGAAAAACAGGAAATATCCAGAAAACCGGTAGAACAATCGGAAGTGATCCCTCAACCACAGGTGGTTGCCGCCTGTCCCGGATCGGCCATCCAATCGTTTTCCCAGCCGGCTCAACAAATCAATAAACCGGCAATGTCGGGTTGCCCCGGTTCGGCTATGCGGTCATTTGTGCCCGAAGAAAATCGCCGGGATCAAGCTTCAGACTCAGCCCCGGCGCCTCAATCCAGACTAACTCAATGGCCCATCCAGTTGATGCTGGTCCCGCCGACAGCGCCATTCTTAAACGGTCGGGAACTGCTCCTGGCAGCCGATTGTTGCCCGTTTGCTTTTGCTGATTTTCACAATTCATATCTCAAAGACAAATCTCTACTGATAGCCTGCCCTAAGCTCGATAATCTTCAATTTTACCGGGAGAAGATGGAAGAAATATTCCGTCATTCCGGGTGCACGGCGGTGTCGGTGATGATTATGGAAGTCCCCTGCTGCGGTGGATTGAGCATGATAACTTGTGAAGCCCTAAAGGCTTCCAGACGTGATATTCCGCTAAAGGAAATTGTCGTCGGTATTCGCGGCGATATTTTGAGCGAAAAGCTGGTTGCTTAAGACATCCAACAATTAGTTTGACTTAAAATAACTAATAATCTTCCCCGTTGACCTCTGAGACAGAATATTGGCTCGGAGGTCATCTTATTATAAACCAATATCTTACTTGATCAGATCCAACATAAAAAGTCAAGTAATTACCTTTGTCGTCGATATTTATAGTATGTGTTAATACAAAATTTGAATGACCGAAAATTCACGATCGGAGTTGCTTAACAAAATCAGATATTCTGAGCCAAGTCAATATGCCAAAGCAAACTTCTAAAATAATCAGCATAACCGTAACGATTACCCTTAGTATCGCAATTTTGGTCTCATTAATGGTTGCCTTGATGTCGGGCGCGGAAGAATTTGTGACCAAAATTATGGGAACCGACACCATTCATCCGGCAATAATAATATTCGCTGCCGGCCTGGTTCTTACATCAATAATCATACTTATTATCGTGTTTTACTCAGCCCGCAGCCAAACGGCTTCGCAGGACGGCCCGACTGTAACAAACATAGCGACAGCGATAAAGGAGCAAATGGATGACTCGTCGTCAAATCCGATACCTCCGGAAATGCAATTCGCCCTTAACGCGGCCTTTGAAAAATTAAAGAAAAACCGAGATGAGCTGGAGGAGTTGGTTGCCAAACGGACCAAGGAATTGCGGGAATCAATGGAAACCTCGGAGGATATCGTTGCATCGATTCCAAGCGCATTAATGATATATGAATATTTATCACCTCAGCGAATAATCCTGAAGACGGTTAATTCGGAGGCAATAAAATTATCCGATTCCAAAGATATAATCGGCGAGGATTTCAATATCGCGATGCCTTTTGATCTGGGCGATCAAATGCGTGATAACTGCATTGAAGTTATGAATACGGGCGCCGCTTTTTTTACCCAGAAGATTAATTACGGTGAAAGCGATATTTCCCAGGCATTTAAAATCCGGGCGTTCAAAATTTCAGATGAGAGACTGGGTATTTCCTTTGACGATATTACGGATCTAATATCCTCCGAGGAAAAATTAAATAAGGAATTTGAGCGGACCCTGTTATATCTGGATAAAATTGGAACGGTGGTCATAGCGTTGGAGCCTTCCGGCAAGGTTTCCATGATTAATGATTATGGGTGCCGAATCCTGGGCTATGAGCGAGACGAAATTATTGGGAAAAAATGGGATATTTTTCTGGCGCCAAATGACGGTCAAAGCAAAAACAAATTCTCGAAAATTATTTCAGGCAAATCGCATTCGAAGGCAAACTGCGAAATGTTGGTTGTCACTCAATCCGGGCAGGAAAAGGTTCTTGACTGGAATCATACGCTATTGACTGACGCCCTGGGGCATATTACCGGAATCGTATGCTCCGGCAATGATATAACTGAGAGGGTCAGGAACGAAACCGAATTGAGAAAATCCGAAAGTCAATATCGCCGACTGGTCATGAACGCCACGGAAGGTATTTGTATCGTTCAAAAAGGCGTGGTTGTGTTCGCTAATCCGGAAATGGAAGTTCTAACGGGATATTCAAGTGACGAATTAAAAAATATGCCGATTTACGATATCGTTCATCCCGACGATCTTGAATGGATAAAGGAAAACAATAAAAAACACCATGCCGGAGAAGATGTTTCTGCCGTTTATACCATGAGGTTTGTTGATAAAGAAAATAAGGCGCACTGGGTGGAAGTTCGTGGCGGATTAATCACCTGGAAAGGCCAGACGGCCGGCCTGAATTTCATAATTGACATCTCCGAGCGCAAAAAGGCCGAAAACGCTCTGCGGGAAAGCGAAGAGCATTATCGCGTTATCACCGAAAACCTCAAGGACATGGTTGTTAGAATATCGTTGGATGGAACATTGTTATATATCAGCCCGGCCATTAAATACTTCGGCGATTATAACCCCGAGGAAGAAATCGGCCAAAACATTGGAAAGTATTTTGAAAATAAAAATGAACTTAAAAGAGCTCTACGGCTTATTCGCTTGATCGTCAAGTATCCGAAAGCCGCTAATTTTGAGTTCCTGTACAAGCCAAAAACCGGCGATCCGTTTTATGTTGAAGTCACGACAACGCCGATCGTCGAAGGTGGTCAGGTTACTTCCGTACAATGTGTCCTTCGAGATATTACCGAGCGCAAACAGGCGGAAGAAATCCTCAAGGAAAGTGAGGAGAGGTTCCGGTCAATACTCGAGAGCGCTCCCAACATTGCCGTGCAGGGATACAATCGCGACCGCAAGATTATATTCTGGAATACGGCCAGCGAAATATTGTACGGTTATACGCGAGAAGAAGTCATGAGCAAGCAGCTTAAAGACCTGATGACCTATGATTCATATATGGCTGAGATTGATGATAATCAAATAGCGATTCAATACGGACCGGGTGAACATGGGATGCGCCATAAGGATGGCTCAATAATTCCAGTCTATAGCAGTCATGTTATGTTGCGCAACAGCCGCGGCGAAGACGAAATGTATTGCCTTGATGTCGATTTAACTGATTTGCGTTGGGCTCAAATTCAGCAACAGGTTTTGCAGGACAAGCTGGAGCGTGCCGAGCGCATGGAATCGTTGGGCGTCTTAGCCGGCGGCGTGGCTCATGATTTGAATAATATGCTGGGCCCGATGGTCGGCTATAGCGATCTGATTCTGGCGAAGCTGGAAGAAGACAGTCCATACAGAAAACAAATCGAGCGTATCGGAAAATCGGCTCAAGACGCCGCTGATGTCATTCAGGATTTGCTGACGCTAGCTCGCCGCGGACGATATGAAATCAAACCCATTAAACTTAATGATGTCGTTAACGAATATCTCGATTCACCGTCTTATCAGCATTTATCGACAACCCGGCCGGAAATAAATGTCGAGACAAACTTAGACTCAAATCAGCCGCGCATGCATGGTTCGCCTCCGCACCTTATCAAGGTAATTATGAATTTGGTGGTCAATGCCTATGACGCAATGAATAATAACAGGACTTTATATATCGGTACTGAAGTTTTGCATCTGGATTCTCTATTGGGGGGTTACGATAATATTGAGTCCAGAGATTATATCATTTTGAGAATTCGCGATACCGGTTCCGGTATTCCTCTTGAAGATCAATCTAAAATCTTCGAGCCGTATTATTCCAAGAAAAAAATGGGCACATCCGGCAGCGGACTGGGATTAGCGGTTGTTTACGGCATTGTCAAAGATCATAAAGGATATTATGACATCTTTTCTACCGTGGGCGAGGGAAGTGAATTTGTGCTTTATTTCCCGGTATGTAAATCAACCGATACCGAAAACCGAACCGAAGCGAAAGATTACTCCGGCACAGAAAGCGTTTTTGTTGTCGATGACAGTGAAGAGCAGCGACAGATCGCTTATGATTTACTAACCAACCTGGGATACGATGTTAGCATGGCCAAACACGGCCATGAAGCGGTTGAATTCTTGAAAGACAATTCCGTCGATATCGTCCTTATGGATATGATAATGGAAAAAGATTATGATGGCCTCGATACGTACCGAGATATCCTGAAAATCCACCCCGCCCAAAAGGCAATAATCATAAGCGGCTTTTCGGCCACCGATCGGGTTAATGAAATGCAAAGGCTGGGCGCCGGTGAATACGTACGTAAGCCATTTTCTATGGATAGCCTGGGAAGCGCTGTCAGAAACGAATTGGATCGTAACAAAGTCACAATATCGGCGTTATAATCCGGCTACAATCACAATTCACCAATTTCAAATTCAAATTTCGAAGGTTTTAGTCGAATCAGCCAGCCTTTGCCAAAAGGATCTTCGATTAATATTTTCGGTTGCTCCTGCAATTGATCATTTACTTCAATGACCATTCCCGACAACGGAGACAGAACTGTGTGGGAGCGTAAATCGGAGGAAAATATCTGCAGATACTTGCTGCCCTGGCGGAGCTCATCTCCGACTGAGGGTAAAAATATGTTTTGTATTTTGCCAATGGCGTGCAAAAAAGACCGATCAATACCCATCCGAATATAGCCGTCATCTTCAACCATTATCCAGACATGGTCGCCAACGTTCTTGAGAACGCCTGAAGTTTCTTTCTTTTCGGATTCTTTGGGGGCGCCGTTGTTTTCTACTTTGGCGCTGTTCAACACCAGTTCCGCGGCTCGTTGGACGACCGAAATCAATTCCGACTTTGTAAACGGCTTGGCGACATAATCAAAAGCCCCTAACTGGGTAGCCTGAAGAGCAGTATTTATGGTGGCATAACCGGTAATCATAATGATCGGTATATGAGGGTACTTATCTTTTACGATTCTCATCAATTCCAGACCGTCGATTTCCGGCATCATCAAATCGGTGAGAATAATATCGAGAGTTGATTTATCTAATAAATCCAGGCCTTCCTTGGCGGATAAGACTGTAATTAGATTATAATCTTCCATGCGCAAATGTTTCTTAACACTATCAAGAACGACCTGCTCATCATCGACGACTAAAATATCCAGTGAGCGAGACATATACTAATCCTCCTCGCCTTTTTTAATCTTCGGTAACCTCATTCTTTACCATTCTCAAAAATCGGGATCACCATTCTAAATACGGCGCCTCCCGATTCATTAGTATCGATTTCAATATTTCCTTTGTGCCTTTCGATAATACCCCAACTAACAGCCAACCCCAGCCCGTTAGTACCCTTGGTCGAGAAAAACGGCTCGAAGACCTTGGTTTTCAGGTTTTCCGGGATTCCCGGTCCGTTGTCGGCCACGGAGATTATACAGCGATGATGTTGAGAATCATAAGCGGTTGAGATTTCTATCTTACCCAATTCCTTGATAGCATCGGCCGCATTCATCATCAGGTTAAGTATCACCTGCTGCACCTGGTGGCGGTCGCAGTTTATATCGGGGATATCGTCGGCCAACATACATTTAAGGGTGATATTACGAAACTGCGGCAGTTTTTTGACCAGTTCAATGGTGTTGTTGACAATGTCATTAGCGCTCGCTTTTTCCAGCTTAGGCGTTTCCTGTCGAGCGAAATCAAGAAGATTCTTAACGATATCTCGACACCGCATCGCCTCCCGAATAATGACTTTAATATCACCATGATGAGGATTATCGATCGGCAATTCATCCAAAATATCTTCGGCGTAAGCCAGAACACCGGTCAGTGGATTATTAATTTCATGAGCAACACCCGCGGCGAGTTTGCCTACCGCCGCCAATTTTACGGCCTGCGCCAGCTGGTCACTTAATTCCCGCTCCTGGGTGATATCTCGGGCAATCGTACAGATTCCGATTGTTTGGCCCCGATAATCATTGAGAGGAAACCTGACGGTGCTGTAATGTCGTTCAAATCCGTCAATATTGAATATTTCCTCATAAGTCTCAGCCCGATTGGCGGCCATCACATCATGATCATGCTTCAAAATCATTTCCGCCAGTTCTCGATCTAATAACTCATCCGGACGGCGACCGATAAAATCTTCCGGTTTGAGATTGAAAGCCCGGGCGCAAACCGGATTGACGACGATATATCGTCCATCCCTATCTTTAATCGAGATCCAATCCTGAGCCGAATCGATAAATGCTCCAAAGCGAACCTCGGCGCTTTCAATTTCACGATGCAGCCGCACCCGTTCAGTGATTCGATGCCATGACCCAACGATGGCTTCTATTTCAAGATTCTGATCCAGAATCGGGCTGAGCGTAATCTCCCAAAAAACTTCTTCCGGCTCGGTCGAATTCCAGATTAAAACCCTGGGCCGTCCCGTTTCCAAAATCTCTTTCAATACTGATAGAGTTTCCTGAATGCTCCCGGACAATTCGGCAGAGGAAAAGAAGTCTTCCAGCTTTTTTCCGATGGCTTTTGATGGGGACGTATGGGCGAATTGAACCGCTTTTTCATTAATCTTTAATATTTTCGTTTGGGTATTCATGACGATAATAAGCTCCGGGATGGTATCGAAGGAACTTTGTAAAAAATGTCGCTCGCGCTCGATTTTTTTCTCCAGCTCAATTTTTTCTTTGAGCTGTTTATTTTGGTCTTCACGAGCCTTAACCAGATCCCAGAAAATATGCGCAAAAGTATGGTCCACGAGACAGATGCCCTTCGGAAGGATGTGATGTAATTCTTCCAGGACTTCATTTTCGCCGGTCAATTCAATGACGAGTTCAATATCAGGCAGAGCCAGCGCTTCCAGCATATTATCGAACGTTTTAATGCCTTTTTTTCGAGCCAACACCATCCCGGGGGCTTTGTCGTCGGGATCAATGACACATTGAATATCGAGCGTCAGTTCAGTCAAAAAGGCGCCTGATGCCAACTCAATGATCGCCTTGCTGCCCTTTCCTCCGCCAATAATTACGGTTTTCATAGTCCGCGTTTACCCCGCTATTGCTTATACATCGCCGGAAATTCCGAATCAAGCATATCATAATAATCATCCAGAAGCTCCTCCATCGCAGCGTAATGACCAATCGGGTTCAGCGTGAAATGAAGGAGAATGTTGTTGAATTTTTCGGGAATATAGGAATACAGCTTTTTTAGATTCATGATGCGATATTCATAAAAAGCCGATCCGTCATCAGCCACCAGGCTCTTTTTTACCTTCCCGGAAAACTCCCGACTCTTTAACACCAGCTTAAATGAATTGATTCCTTTACCGGCGACATAACATAATATATTACCCATACTCCAGACATCAAAATCGGAAACATGCTGTTGCAAATCAAAATCAATCCAGCGATAATGCCCGGTTCCGGTTTCAATAATTATATGATCGTTGCGTATGTCACCGTGACAAAAATCATTGTCATGCAGGAATTTTATGGCTTCCATTGATTCGGCCAGGTTATGGAGAATTCCGGGCAGATCTTCCTGGAAATATTGTCGATGGGGCTTGTTGATTGAATAGACATAATTAAAAATCGTCATGCCGGGTATATAATCAAGGATTCGAATGCAATTGCATTTTTCATCTTCAATTGTATACCCCTGCATAAATCGACTATCTCCCTTGACTCGTTCCAACACTTGGGCTTCCTTTTCCGGACTGCGATAGCATCGAATCTTGAAGACCCCGATATGAACGTTAAAATCCTCGTGAAAAACGGTTTTTATTATTTTCTTTTCACCGCTGTCCAGATCAATCGCGCCAAAGACCCAGTATTTGGGTTGATCGGCGATACCGAAACGGGTTTCATAACGGTTACCCTTGATGACAAAATCACGACCGTCAGCTCGCAATACGTTTCCCCGAATAATTCGCATCGAATCGGACGTATCGGTCACTAATTTGGGTGGCCGCTCCATTGGCCATCCGGTTAATTCTCTTATTCGCTCCTGTAGACGCTCTATATCTGTCATATAGCTTCAAAATAAATACGATGATGTAACGGGTTGCGAGCCTGACTTAGTATAATCTATTTATAACTTAGTGAAAAGCTAAATTGCGTTTTGCTCAGGTTTTGGCCTGGACGATTTTGTTGAAATTTTTCGGATCGGTATCGCCCTCGGTATTAAAGATCAATACGCGTAAATTATTATCAAGGCCGAGCATTTGTTTGAGTTCTCTAAGACACGGTGATTTCAAGATAGCCAATAATCCGCCCAGGCCCGAAGCGCCCGATTCACCCGATATTATCCGGGTATCGCCCTCTAATGGATAATAGTATCTCCGCATCGCTTCCCGGGCATATTCGTCGGAAATAGCGATGAAGATATCAATTGTCTGTTTCAGAATTGGCCAGGCCGTAATCGACGGCGTTCCGCAATTCAATCCGGCCATGATTGTATTAAATGATCCTTCAAAAACAGTTAAACCTCCGTTCGGTGATTTTGCCGATCCCATAAGACAGGCCGCTTCGGTAGGCTCGACGATAATTAATTTGGGCTTTTTTTGCGGGCAGCGATTACAAAAATACCATGCGGCGGAAGCGGCAAAACTGCCTACTCCTCCCTGCAAAATAACCAAATCAATCCCGGGATCATGACTGTCGTGAAGTTCCAATTGAGACTCAATTTCTTTAAACAATGTCTGATATCCGGCCAATATATTGGAAGGTATCGAGGTATAATTTTCATAGGCCGTATCTGAAATTACAATCCAGCCGTTTTCTTCGGCGGTGAGGGCCGAGGCTTTCACGGCGGCGTCATACTCCCCGTCAACGATTATAACCCGGGCGTTTTCGGACTCGATATTTTTTATTCTGGCGGGAACGGTAGATTTCGGCATGAAGATGACCGCGTTCTGGGACATAATTTTTGCCGTCCAAGCCACGGCCCGGCCATGATTACCATCGGTAGCAGTGCAGAATGTATATTTTCCGGGAGGGATTTTATTAATATCGAATAAATCATTTTCACCCAAAATTTCTTCGCGTATCAAAAACCTATAGATGGCGTAAGACGCGCCAAGAGATTTGAAAGCTTTCAATCCAAATCGATGCGCTTCGTCTTTGACATACAATTTTCGAATCCCAAGATAACGGCTCAAACCCGGCAATGATATCAAGGGTGTCGGATTATAGTCAGGCAGGCATTTGTGAAATTCAATGCTCTTACTGTTTATCATAGGCTGAACAACATTGTTGTCAAAATCCGGGGAATCTGAAAAAAATTTATTTTGATGCCATAAACACATTTTCAACTCCAATCATATCTCGACCGTTACCAAATAAATATCAGTAAGCCATATTTTGCAATATATAGGTGAATAATTTGTTGGGAACAATTCCCTCCGATAAAATGTTAGTAAGAAGGCGAATCTCTAAAAAGAAATTTTTAACTTAAGGAATAATGTTATGCGTAAGATTATTATCTGTTTTTCAATTCTGTGTCTGGCCGTCGGAACTATTGCAAACGCTCAAACATGGAGTTTCGATAACGCCCATTCCACAATAGGATTTTCAGTCAAGCACCTTGTAATCAGCAAAACCACGGGGCAATTTCATGATTATTCCGGGAAAGTTGAATTTGACGGAAGCAATATCGAAAACGGTTCAGTCGAAGTAACGACCCGGATAGCTTCTATTGATACCGAAAACGAAGATCGCGACAAACATCTCAAGTCACCCGATTTTTTCGACGTCGATAAATTCCCGGTCATGAGCTTCAAATCCAAAAAGATTTCTCCCGTCAACGACGGCCGTTTTACCATGACCGGTGATTTGACTATTAAAAACGTGACCAAAGAAGTGACGTTTGACTGTGAATTCAATGGCACAATCGATGATCCCTGGGGAAACAAGCGCGCCGGATTCACCGCCGAAACAACTATCAATCGACAGGATTTCAATGTCAAGTTTGACAATAAATTGCAGGACGGCTCACTCGTGGTCGGCAATGACGTCAAAATCTCGATGGAAATTGAGTTGATTAAAGATAAGTAAAATTATTACTGAGGGGAGAATCTCGAAATTCTCCCCGATTTTTTTGGCTTAATCATTAATACAAAAAATGATTCAGCGACAATCCCAACGAATAATTACTGCCATGATTGTCATCATTATAATTGCGCGAACGTTCATTATCGGAAACTTTATAGCCTATGGTTGCCTTCAATGTCGTGGGGATTGAAATTCTGTATTCCATCGTTCCGGTCAACCTAAGTGATTGCATTTCACTGCCCGAAACTTCCCGCTCATCGCGAATCAATTCACCATCATCGATATAAATATTTTTAGCTTCGTGGTTATAATGACGATAAGAATAATCTAATTGAGCGACCGCGCTGGTTCGGGAATCCAGAATATAAGTCGCTTCGGCAAGGGCGGAAATTGAGTAATCGGCATATCGCTTTAGTTTGTTTTCAGAATAAGTCTGTCGCCCCTCATCAATATAGGAATTGTACCATCGACGGACTTCCGTATTATCCAGATTGTACTTCAGATCAATCGCATTTGTAAACTGCCAGCGTAAATTCACCGGTTTGGCATATTTACAGGTAACTGATAAATAAGGCGTCCGGTCTTCGTGATTATACCGGTGGTGACGGTCAAAAAATTCTCTTGAGTTAGATATGGTATCAAAGATACTGCTGTCGGGGAAGTCGCGTGTATAAAACATCTCTTTATAACCATAATCAGAATTATCTCGGCTTTGATAGTAATAATTAATCCCCGCCAAAGCTTTTATCTGAAATCCAAAATCCCGGTTATGACGTGGAAAATAATCCCAGACATCCTGAATTAGCAAATAGCCATACTTATCCGAATAGTCAATGGCACTGATTGAATTGAGATAGTCGATGATTTCGGATAATGCCTCAATTTTATGAAGCCGAAAATCAATCGGACGAGTATTTCTATAACTATAGACAATGTCAGTCAGATGGATCATTTCATCATGTGATGGAGTTCGTTTTAGAAGGCCGTTTTTCTTCATCTCATCTACGATATATAAGGCCGTGGCGGCATATATGCCTGAATAAATCCGCCCCCACCCGCTGCCGGCGCTGATATCGACGCGATATTGCCGTGAGTTCATGCGGTGCTCGGACTCGTCGGACGATTCGCGATAGGTCACTATTGATATCGGCAGGCTATCGCGGCGAAATGATTGCTCATATCTGATTGTCCGGTATTCGGGATTTATATCGTACGATGTCGTCAAAGAAAAATTACCGAGCGTGAAAAAATCAGAAATGAGATATTTGCCCGATTCGATAGATGTTCGGGCTGATAATCGATAAGAAGTATTTCCCCCTTCATTGTGTTGATTGTTGGTATTACCGCGATTATCGGTATAATAGGTATTGGATGAGGAGTTGCCGTTATTTGCCCCCATTAAAATATCTCCGCGAACAATATAAAATCTTTGAGGTGTTTCATTTCGATAAAACAAATCGGTATTGAATGAAAGTGACTGCTTATCGCCCGACGAGTTGTTGTGCCGCAACCTGTAAGGACCATCAAAATAATTCCTATCACCCGAAGTATTGTGTCCACTGAGATTAAACCCGCCATTGAGTTTCCATTCGAAATCAACAAATTTTTCAGGAATATAACTATCGACTCCAAAATTTTTATTTTCGGCCAACCCTGTTTGAAATAAAAAGGCCAGGCATAAAATTAAAAGCAATTGGAATTTGTCCGCATTATGATACATAGAACGCCCCTATCTGTGCAAAATTAAATACTGAAGTGAAATATCTTTTGCCGAGTTCATGCTTTATACAACTCCCCTAGCGATGCGATTCAATTTTTATTTGTATCCATTAATAATATAAAACGCCTTGATTATGCGTGCAAGCCGGATGAGTATAAATTATCATTGCCTCAAAAATTATCCGAGGCGGAGGTTTATGCCCTCGATACCTCCGCCGCGAATTATGCATGCTAAACCAAGAACAATAACTTTCCTGCAATGTTTATGCCGAGGCGAATAATTTATATGCTAATCCACAGGGAAACAGCTGGTTAGAAACACCAGGATGAGTTGTGCGCAATATATGAATTTATTGTAAACGCACATTAATTGTGCGTGATTTTTATATTCTGCACACTTTTAATTACTATTTTGGAATCGAGATAAGTATAATATAGTGCATGATTTTGAAGGTTATTCACTCATCATAGTATTAATCATCTTTTTTCAGGAGGGAAACATGCCAAAGTTATTTTGTGTCCTGTTTTCTATTTTCATCCTATGCGTCGGTCAAGCGGCGGCGGTGACGGTTGAAACGGTGTTATGTTCCGGTGTCGAAGCGCTGATGCCGGTCGATACCGTTGAATCATTCGCTGCCGGAATCGAGCGAGTGTATCTCTGGAACCGGTTGCTCGGCGTCGAGGGTGAATCATTCGTTCGTCATGTCTGGCTGTATGAAGGCCGGGAGATGGCTGACGTCGAATTGCCGGTTCGCTCCGCATCATGGAGAACATACAGCTACAAAACTATCCTTCCCGAATGGACCGGAACGTGGGAAGTAAAAATCGTCGGAGCCGACGGCAATGTCGTCAAATCGATTCCGTTTACTATCGGCGATAAAGGCATAACAACCGAAGCCGAACCGGAAAAGACGCAAACCGATACGGTAAAGACTGACACGACGGTAACAACTCCACCGGATAGCACGAAAAACGAATAATAACGGCCGTAATTTTTATTTATTAAATTATTTTTTGCGCGTCCAGTTGTTTTTCAGGCATTCCTTTAATTCTTTGCCGGAAAAGGCCAGCTCGAAGATTTCAGTAAATTCATCGTCGCCGGTGATCATCAGGATATACCGCGCTTTTGTTCCCGGGGGGCCGTTTTCAACATACTCGGTCGTCATGACAATCGTTTTGCCGTCGAATGAAACGCTGTCGATGACAAATTGATTGGTAAATCCCTCGATATTGAACTGTCGCATGACATGTTTTTTTCGCCCGGCATCGAAACTGAAAAACATCCAGTCTTCGTGAACTTCGCCTTTGGGATTTTTATCCTGGGGTTTAAATACGGCTTTGTTCACGCAATGCAGATAATTATCTCCGAGGATAAACTTATATTCCCGCTCGCCGGTGCCGTTACCCGGCATACCGGAAACTTGGCCATGCCATTGACCGACAAAAAACCGCAGGGGTTCCCATTTGTCAGGCTTGTCTTTATCCTGCGCCATTACAAATGATGAACAGAGCAACAAAAGCAACAATACTCGACGCATAAATCATCCTCCTTGCCTAATAGAATTTAATAGAGTCAAGATACGAGTTCATGCCGGGAAGGCAATCATATATTCTATTTGCGGATCACATTTATATTTCGTAATCTATCATATTAAGAATCGAGGGATAGTCATATGGAGTCACAAACCGCTCTTATCACCGGCGCCTCGGCAGGAATCGGAAAGGTTTTTGCCGAGAAATTGGCCGCGCGGGGATATAATCTCATTCTAACTTCACGGCGCAAGCATCTTCTGGATTTGCATGCCGAAGCGTACACTCATTCGCATCGGGTTTCGGTTGAGACAATCGCCGCCGACCTCTCGATTGAATCAGGCATCGATACCGTTATCGAACAAATCCAGAGCTGTGATGATTTGACGCTTCTGGTCAACAATGCCGGGTTCGGAACGCCAGGGCGTTTTCATGAGTACGATATCAACCGTCAAAAGGAAATGCTCAACGTCCACCTCTGGGCGGCGGTCAAATTGACTCATGCCTGCCTGCCGGGGATGATCGAACGGCGGAAAGGCAATATTATCAATGTCTCCTCGGTGGCGTCGTTTACTCCTTCGCCGACAGGCGGGACGTACTGTGCCAGTAAAGCGTATTTGACGATGCTGTCGGAGTCGTTGACGATGGAATATCACGATTATGGAATTGTCGTCCAGTCTTTATGCCCCGGATTTACTCATACCGAGTTTCACGACGCTGCCGGATACACCGACGAGGATCTCGCGAAAATTCCCAAATGGGCGTGGCTGTCGGCCGAAAAAGTGGTCAATGAATCTTTGGCCGGTCTGAGAAAAAATAAATCGATTGTCATTCCGGGAAAAATATACAAACTAATGGTCTGGCTCTTCAGAGCGCCAATTTTCGGATGGTTGATGCGTAAGCACGTGCTCAGCCACAGACATGATTAATTAATCGTAATCTCCGCGATTATAACTGAACATATGGCCCCTTTTGAGCGGGCTTTTGACTTCACAGCCAAAATTGTATTCCGGTAAACAATCGACCAGCGTTCTGCGCTTATGTTCTTCCCCGCCAAAGTGTCCAGGGAATATCAAGTCAGGTTTAAAAAGACGGATTGGCTCGGTAATCTGACCGACGCACCCGTCATTGGCCATCATAAAGTCCAGTTTATCAACGAAAGTTGCCAGGAACGCGAAATCTGATTCAATATCTCCGTTATAATCTCCTCCATGATAAATAAAAAGATCGTCGGTTTTGACAAGGTACGCTACTTCCGGAATTTTATTTTGATTGGAGTTGATAGTATAAACTTCGATTTTACATTCCTTGAATATTTCGCGCGGCCCAACCATATTGTGATATTTGGAACCTTCAGCTTCATCCCAGCCGAAAAAGTAGGTGATATTATTTAGCGTATCCTGCCAACCCAGAATTGTGGAATCGTAGTGATCCTTATGGCTGTGTGATACGAATACATAGACATCAAGATTTTTGATTTCTTCAGGATTAATCCATCCATTTGATAATGAACGATGCTCCGGTTCATCCTGCCTGACCCAATGCCGCCGGACATAATCAAATATCAAAAGCTTGGTTTTAGTCTTAACGGCATACCCGCAGTGAAACAGGTACCAAATATAAGCCTGGTCCGCTCCAGATTCAGATTTTAGGATTGATGAAATATCGGCGTCGGATGAGATTTCTTCTTGAGTCTGTTGCGCTTGTATAGTTTTAGTTGAGTCGCATATCGCAATGGTTGAGAAAAATGCTAAAATAGCGATTAGAATTGATGTTGATTTATACATAGATCCTCCCATAACTCCCTGGGATAATTAACATATGCGTTTTGTCTTACATACGTGATACCGAAATGTTCCGAATCTTTTTGTGGCAATGAAATTGAGTCCACCAGAAGAGTTATCCACAATTTATTTCGCAAAAAATTCCCGTAATTCATTCCTTCTCTGTAAGTTACGACAAATTGGGTTCGTTTTGTCAGAAATCCGTCGGGTTTTTCGGGCTGTCGCCCTCAGAACGCGACCTACAAAAATCGAAAATGGGTTTGTTTCCTCAGATTAACGTTTTTGGTCATATCAAATCGGTGGTGATTACTAACACACCTCGTCTCCCGTTTCACGGGAGCCACCCCTCTCAAGAGGGGAAAAAGCCCGGTGGGGGAACAGGCGATGCGCGTCCCGACAAGTCCCAATTGGTGATTTTGACTGCTCAAAATATACTTCATCTTACTATATAGGATGATTTCGGAAAAAGCGTCTGATTTGTGGCAGAAATGCTACTTAGAATCGTCTAAAATGGCGTTTGAGGCCCATTGCTGTAAAGATAATAAGCAGTGCGAGAACAACGGAATTTGAAATAGATAATATATAATCCCACACACCCATTGTCTGCATGGCGAATTCCAATTTGGGTATGGGTAAATAATTTAGGGGAATGATTTTTACAAGAGTGAATCCGATGCAAGTTATATAATCTTTAAATAGCTGAATAAGATTCGGAAAAGACCGCATAAAATCATAATTTATAATTGTTTTATTTTGTGGAATTATGCCGTTGAATAAGTGAATCATGGGAAATACAAAAAAGGAAAAAAAGCAAAGCCAATTTAAACTCCAATGCGGCTTCTCACCATATCCTGCGATCACTTTATAAATATAATATAAAAAAAGATTAATCCATTTATAGCTATACCTCTTGACCCATTTTTCATTTTTCAATCTTTCTCTTAATTTGTACTTTTTAACCTCAAATTCACTAAAATAGAACATACTGCCTTGCTGATAGTCCTTGGCGTTATCCGCAGCGGTTTTCATAAGTCTGTATAGAGTTGCTAATTTACTATAACCATTTAATAGTCTGGATTTATAAAACTCTACGTGTTTATTCCTTTCTACATTATTTAACGTATTCTCTTTTTGCTTTCTTAGTATTTCATCCTCTATAATTATGCTTCTATTAAACGCGAAAATCCGAAATATTTTTTCCCTTTGACTATACCATTTTACAGAAACAAAATGTGCCTGTTCAAAGAAAGGACTTGTGAAAAATGATATCATACTCATATCGCAGTTTGAAAAATGGACATCTTTCAATTGGCAATAACGGAACAAAAATATTGGTCGTTGCTCTAACGGAAGTTTATTGCCAGGCACGTCAATCTTTATTCCATCAAAAAAAGTTAGAAGGGGATTGAAATGTACACGATCAAATAAAATCCTGGGTGGTTTTGATTGTGTGGTTAGGAATTGGGGATTACGAAAATAGAATTTCGTTTGTTGGGATAACTTTAAATCTACAAAATCTAAACCATCTGAGATTGTATTCTCTACAAAATTAATCCTATGAGCAAACTCACACCTCTCAAATACAATATTTCCGCCAATAAATTTTGCGAAGGTAAATAATGCGTCCCCACCAGTGAATTTGCTTCCAGTAAATTCAATTGCATTAGCCTCAAAGTACGTATCGTAAAATAGTGCATGTCCACCAGAGAAATCACAATCTTGAAACATAATATGGTCACCCACCAACTTACTATTGCTAAAATTTGCACCACCACCAATGAATTTACATTCTGCAAAATCGATCGTTTCGGCGTAAATAGACTTAAAATTAAGTTGTGCTGATCCTTTTTGAACTTCAGTACCCCGAAATATCGTTTTGAATGCTGCTATTTCAACATCAGAAAATAAAATATCACCATTATTGGCACGCATTCTTTCAAACGTTACGGTATTTGCAAAACAGCAAAATTTGGCATTTTTAAAATCCACGTTTCCAAAACTTGAATTAGAGAAATCAACATTGCCATTGAAAAACTTTGCGTCTTTAAATATTACGTTTGACTCCTGAAGTCTAAGATGGGAAAAATCAATATTTTCTGCTCTGAATTCAGCTTCAGTGAAATCAATCGAATACTCTGCAGTTAATCCTTTAAACCTGACAACTTTTGAATACTTAGTGTTCGAGAAATCAACTGTTGAGAAAAACTTGGCCTTCAGAAAACTTACTCCGTGCAAAAACTTTGTTTTAGAAAAACTAATCTTCCCATGAAATTCCGCATTCTCAAAATTAACGAAACTATTAAATGTTTTATCGTGGAAATTAATTGAGTGCGGAAATTTGTATCCAGCGAAATTACAATTTTCTTCATCTATCTGTTTTTGAAGCAACTCAGCAAAGCGTTCAGGTGGAATTGAGTGATTAACTCGGTACGAATGAAACTCACAATAACCATTATGTTTATCCCCGTTAAGGCAGCCTTCATATTTGCATCCCATAAAAATTCCCCAAGATTTTGAATTTATTATAATATATTACATTATGGCTATTTGGTCAAACACAATATATTTTCATCCGACAGGTCACACCCGCCGTCCAAGACCTGCCGGAATAATTTGAAAAATCACCCCCCAACATCAAATCCGCAGGCTTTGAGGTTTTCGAGGAGGTTTTTTGGGGAGGGCCACCATTGGCCCCATTTGCGGCCCATGTGTTCGGTCCAAGAGTAATTTTCCAATGTGTATGTCTCCTCGCGGCCGCCTTCAAGCAGAATCTTGGCGTTGAGGTAGTTGTAATAATCCTGAGATAGAAAACCTTCGTCCATTACTTTCATTGCATTCTCAATCGTCTCGTCGGAAAATTCCGGGTATTTGTCTTCGAATAAAAAGTAGTCAAGAGGGTAGCGCGGGCGGGTCGGTTTTTCTTCGGCGGCATAACCGACGGTGAGCTGGACAATGGGATAAACTCCTTCGGGTAGATTGTATTTCTGCTTTATGGTTTTGGCCGAGAAGGGTGGATGGCCCAGAAAACAACTGCCCATGCCGAGGCTCTCGGCGGCGATAACGATATTTTCGGCCATGAGAACGGCATCCTGCAAGCCAAAAAGAAGCATTAATAAATCGCATGATTTCATATCCCAGTTTCGTTTTTTCATGATAAGCGCGAGTTTGTGGCGGTCAACGCAGATAGTAAAAAGCAGGGGGGCTTTGAAGGGGATATGTTTATCTCCCCGTTTTAAGAGAAGCGAACAGGCTTGCGCCGCGAACGGAGCCTGCTGTCCGGCGCGGACGATGGTTTCGATGACTTCGTCGGAGGGCATTTCATCGGTGTATTTGCGAAGTGATTTACGATTCATCATGGCATCGATTACGGGATTGGATATCATGGCTTTATCTCCCTAAAATTATTTTTTAGTAGCCGCGGTTAATATCGACTTGGGTTTGGGGTTTATTCCCCGATGCGATATTATTTATAAGTTCGGCCAGTTCGGCTATGCGTTCTTTTTCAACCATATCCGAATGCCCGGCCAGATGCGGAGTCATAATAACATTTTCGAGCGAGGCGAAATCGAATTTTGAGGGCGGGAAAATCGTCCAGATTTTTTCCTTTTTGGGGTATTGATACCAAACGTCGAGCCCGGCCTTGAGGCGGCCTGATTTTAATTCGTTGTAGAGGGCTTCTTCATTTATTATTGCCCCTCTCCCAATATTTATGATAATAGCATTATCTGGGAGAAGCGATAATTCATTTTTGCCAATCATCCCCAGCGTGTTGGGCGTCATAGGCAGGCAAACAAAAAACACATTAGTTTTGGGCAGAAATACCGGCAATTCAGAAACGGGATAGGCGCCTTCGCTGGCATCATGATTTTTCTTTATTCCCACGATTTTCATCCCCAGCGTCCGGCAGATCTTTCCAATTTCATGGCCAATGGCGCCATAGCCCAAAATCAATGCTCTTTTTCCTTTGAGCTGCATTATTGAAGTTTTGTCGTAGCGGGGCGTCCAGTCATTGGCGCGGAAGGTTTTATCGGTCGGGATCAAATTCCGGGCCAGCGCCATCATCAGAGCTACGGCATGTTCGGCGACGACCCCGGCGTTATGATGGATGTTATATATCTCTATATGGGGATAATCTTTCAATAGCACCCGGGTCGCTTTGGGGAGTCCGGCCCAGGGAATGACGAGGGTGGTTAGAGCTTTTGATGCCTCCAGATGTTTTGCTTCGGGGACTCCGGCGATGAGAATATTGGTACTTGATGATACATCGGGACCGATGGAAAGCGTGATTGACGAATCGAGGCGGGCGGTAAATTCTCTTATCCAGTCGTCATCAAAATCCTGATGTAAATGGACGTGGCAAGGCATGAGACAATATAAACATGAAAAGATTCTGCGCAAGCCCGGCTTGAAATTGCTTTCGTTTTAGAGCCGGTTTCGTTAGTTTGACCGCATGAGACTGGAATCATTGGGTTTGACGAATTTCCGTAATTTTTCGAAGGCTGAGATTTTTCTTTCCGGGAATGTCAATATCTTTTACGGCAAGAATGCTGCGGGGAAAACGAATCTGCTGGAGGCGATATTTACACTCTGTTTGGGACGCAGTCAGCGCGGGGCGCGCGACGCGATGATGGTTCGGGAATGCGACGAGGATTTTTTTCGACTGGAGGGGGTCGGATATCTGGGTGAGGAAAATTCGGCGACCGAGATCGCCTGCGCATATCAAATAGGCGGACGCAAGAAAATCATGGTCGATGAAAATCCGGTGCGGATGTCGAAGCTGTATCAATTGTTTCATTTGATTTCGATGGCTCCCGAGGATGTGACTTTATTTTCAGGGTCGCCTTCGGTGCGGCGGCGGTTTTTGGATTTGTACCTGTCGCAGGCGTCGCCGAGCTATTTGATCGATTTGAGTGATTATAATAAGGCGTTGGCGCAGAAAAATTCATTTTTGAAAAACGGATCGGGCGACGAATGTCCATTTGATCCGCTGATGGTTCAACTGGGGGCGAAGATAATTGTCGCACGGCATCGGTTAATCCATTTTTTACAGGCTCTGGCTCCCGGATATTATGCCCAGATTGCCGGGCAGGAAACTTCGGACGGGTTACCATCGTTTACTCTGAGATATAAGCCGAATGTCGAGTATGATGATTTTGATGAGATTGAAAAGCGCTTTGAGCAAAAAATAAATGCCAATCGTCAGAAAGAATCGATTTTGCAGACTGCTATTGTGGGGCCGCATCGGGATGATATCGAGTTCCGGATCGGGGGGTTTCCGGCCAAAGGATATGGTTCAATGGGGGAACAACGCAGCGCGGCGATCGCGGTGATGATGGCGACGGCGAATTTTTTGGAAAGCCGCACGCATGAAAAGCCGATTTTACTTCTCGATGAGATTTTCGCCGAACTGGACGGATTGCGGAGAGAAAACCTGGCCGGGTTATTTGACAGATTCGATCAGATATTCTTGACGGCGGCGGTGAAACCCCCAGAGCCGCTTATGAAAAAAGCGAAAATATTCTATATTTCCGAAGGCGTCGTGGAAGAAAAATAATATGTCGGGACTTGAAATGAAAAAACTGACCAAGTCGTTCGATGGCAATGTCGTCCTGAGAGATATCAATCTGGAAGTCAAATCGGGCGAGCTTTTGGTCGTACTGGGGCCTTCCGGATGCGGCAAATCGACGATATTGAGGCTTGTCGCCGGTCTGGAATTTCCAGATACCGGACAAATTATTCTCGATGGGAAAGATATTACGGGCGTCGAACCGCAGAAGCGCAAAACGGCGATGGTCTTTCAAAATTACGCCCTCTATCCGCACATGACGGTATTTGATAATATCGCTTTTCCTCTCAAAGTTTCCAGGGTATCAAAAGAGAACATCAAAAAAGCGGTGGCGGAGACAGCGACGCTTTTGGAGCTCGATGAATTTCTAAATCGACGTCCGGCGCAGTTGTCGGGGGGGCAGCGACAGCGGGTCGCTCTGGGACGGGGTCTTATTCGCAAACCCTCGATATTTTTGCTCGATGAGCCGCTTTCGAATCTGGACGCGTCTTTGAGACTCAAGATGCGCCGGGAGATTGTCGCGTTGCAGAAGAAAATCGGTGTGACGATGATTTATGTGACGCATGATCAAACCGAGGCGTTGACGATGGCTGATAAGATGGTCGTTATCAAAGACGGGATTATTCATCAGCGGGGAACGCCGACTGAGATTTATGAACGCCCGACCGATAAGTTCGTGGCATCGTTTATCGGGACGCCGCCAATTAATCTTTATGAGGATGAGCTGTCGGGCGGGATGGGCAGGAAATTGCCGATTATTTTTGGCCGGGATGTCAAAGACGGGCGTTATACAATCGGGATACGTCCGGAACATATTTCGCTCGGAGGCGATAGCGGGATTGAGGGAACGATTGAATCGATTGAATATATCGGGGCGGTTAGTTATCTGCGTGTGAAAACCAGAGAAATGACTTTTACGGTAACGGTTGACAATCACACTCGGCAATTCCACCCCGGCCGCAAAGTGACGCTGACGATTAATCCGGGGAAGGTCTATTTGTTTGGGGAATCATGACATAATAGGGATTTTCATCAAAAATAATTTTGAGATAACTGGTGGAGAACAATAAAGACGGGAGAAGAAAGATGTTACCGGACAAACAACTTAAGGCGTATAACGCCTTTTATGATTCGGCCAGATTTAACGATATTCTTGAGCCGAAAACGACGCTGATGATTCATCTGGCCTCGGCCATCGCTATGGGATGTTATCCATGAATGGAAGATTACTTTGGCGTTGCCAAAGAAGAGGGTATTACCAGTGAAGAATTGGGAGCGGTACAATCGATTGTGATGGCGGTTGCGGCCGGGCGGGCGAGGGAACAATTCAAATCGGCTCGGATTCGGAGTAAGAGGAAAAAGGATTGAAAAAAAGCCCGTTGGGCGGGCGCTGATTGGGAACGTATTATGAGCACCAACGAGTTGATAGCGTTTACGGGAGTTTTATTTTTGATGGTCATTACACCGGGTCCGGGTGTTCTTGCGTGTGTATCACGATCTCTTACTTCCGGCCCAAAGATGAGTGCATTTGTTATCCTTGGAATTATTATAGGAGATTTGATCTTTCTTTTTATGGCTATTTATGGCTTGGTCGCTGTCGCTGAGCTTTTGGGTAGCTTTTTCATGATCGTAAAATACTGCGGCGCAATCTATTTGATTTGGCTTGGCTATCGAACCTGGACATCGAAGATAGAGACGCAAACTTCTAAATTCAAACAAACCGCCTCGCCGGGATCAAGTTTCCTTAGCGGGATATCGATAACGCTCGGGAATCCCAAGGCCATAGTATTCTATCTTAGTTTTCTTCCCGTGTTCATTGATCTTGAGGTTTTGAATTACGCAGATGTTTTGGCCACCGCAATAATTGTCATTCTAACACTGGCAACCGTTCTGCTGACTTATTCACTTGCCGCAAATAAGGCCCGAATTCTAATTCAAAGCAAGAGGGGTCGAAGAAATCTCAATAGATGTTCCGGTGTGGCGATGATATCCGCCGGAGTGGCGTTGGCAGTCAAAGACTGATTGGGGATATGGCCGGTAAAGAAGAAGCATGAAGGCCCCTAAGTGACACTGACGATCAATTCTGAGAAGGTTTATTTGTTTGGGGGGTGGGTGAGGCTGCTATTTAAGCCGTCCGCAAATGATATGGAGAATCAAATGCCTACATTCCATTAATGGCAAACTACTTGTTGCAATAATTTTCAAAATTGCTTTTTTCGAAATTAACTGAAATTTGACAATTGTATTTTTGAATTCTGAAATTAGTGCTTTTCTGATTAATTTTTGCCTCATGTCCTAAAAATGTTAGATAATTTCTAATTAGTTGTTTATTCGCTTTAGGATCAATTACGGTAATGTTGAGGTCTTTTTCACGACATCTAAAAATCGAATCGAAAAATAAATAAAGATGATCATCAGTTTCGTTCATCGAAAATCCAATAAATGTCAATTGCTCGCATGCAAGAATTGCCTTTCTCGAAAAATTCCATTGATTGACAAGGGCACATTTCCCAAATAATTCGTTTTTCTTATCAGAAGAGAAACCAATCATCAATGGTTCGCTATTATAATGATATAATTCATGAATGGGATTGTCGTTAACATTTTTTTCTCTCCTTTCTTCCGAACCACAAAGCGGGCACTTAATTTTTGACATATAGATATCGGAAAACAATAGCTCTAAATTCGGCATGAAAATCTCATTACAATTAAGACAATAAAAGGTATCGAATGATCCGTGCAGTTTCAAATATTGTATTTTAGAATCATCTATCATGCCAATTTGAGGCCAATCAATATTTAAATATTTTTTTAAGCATTTATCAAGCATGTTGTCCCAATTAAATGTTATAATAGTCCCCTCAAATCTTTCAACCAATTTCATGTAAGGGGTCGTCAAATCACTCTTATTGGATATTTTGTCAAATGAATGTACTATACAATATTTTGCTGGATTACAGAAATATTGTTTTCCCAACTCTTCTGAATCTTGAGCCGTTATTATTGAAGAAATAGCGCTTTTATATTCGGGGCGTGAAGGATTACTCATCAATTTAATCATCTGCTCGATATTTTTATCAGGACATTTTTCCCACAAATTCTGCACGCTATAATAATAATCATAGATGCGATTTTCGGGAGTGCAACCATCGTCTTTATATTTCTGAATTACGTTTTCTGAAAATATGCTATCTCTAAATTCAGAAATTAACGGAAAACCCGCATGCGCGGATGCGCCAGCTCCTAAAATAAGTACTTGTTTTTGGCAGTTGTTATTAATACTCATTTTCATCTTTACCCAATCGGTTCTGTTCCTTCGCTGAGGATTTTCAGATATTCATCATAGACAAAACGGCGATTGCGGCGGCGATCGGTGATTTCTCTCACAATTCCCATCTTAATCAAAGACTGCAATACCCTATTCACTGTAGGGATAGACAGTCCCGACTCTTTTGCAATCTTCTTAATTGTCGAGACAGGATAATTTTGCAAACAGTTAAACGCCCGCAGCGCTGAACCCGCGCGACGGCCGCCTTTTTTTATTTTTTCTCCGTCGGATTCAAATAATTTAATTAAACGCCGCGCAGTATCAACAGCCTGATTTGATGTTTCCAAAACTCCAGTCATAAAAAATTCAACCCATTCTTTCCACTCGCCGTCGGTCCGAACACGCTGAAGCAATTTATAATATTCTTCCCTGTGCGTTTTGAAGAAGAGACTTAAATAAAGCATTGGTTGCCTCAATTTTCTCTCCGAGCACAAAAGAAGCGTAATTAAAAGCCTTCCCAGACGACCGTTTCCGTCAAGAAATGGATGGATAGTCTCAAACTGAACATGGCTAATGGCTGCCTTTAAAAGAGTCGGCGTTGAGACCGGATCATTGTGTATATATTTTTCGAGATTGCTCATGCCCTCGGCAATAAATTCCGGGGGCGGAGGCACGAATCTGGCATTTCCGGGCCTCGTCCCACCAATCCAATTCTGTGACCGGCGAAATTCACCTGGATTCTTATCGCTACCTCTCCCGCGGGATAGGAGGACTTCATGTATCTCGCGGATCAATCGTGAAGAAATTGGAAAATTCTGGCGAACCCGATCCAGCCCGTGGTTCATCGCCGCAATATAGTTGGACGTAATCTGGACATCGTCATCCCCGGGCACTCCGGGCAATTCTTCCGATTCATGCAGTAGAAGGTCGGATAGCGATGATTGGGTGCCCTCAATCTGAGATGAGAGTACTGCCTCCTTGTGGACGTACATATAAAGAAACAATGATGATTCGGGCAATATTTTAGTGAGTCCGTCCAGCTGCCCAAGGGCCCAAAGGGCATTATCTGACAGATCATGCAACTCAGCATTTATTTTTATTTCGGGGTCAGGGGGGAGTGGATTTGGAATAAATGCACTGCAATTTTCGCCCGCCGTTGAGATTGTAATGTATTTACCCGTTTGTCCTCGATTCATAATTCCCTCACTTATTTGTTCTAATTATAATAACTCCTTATTAAAAATTCAAGCGTTTTCTTTAATAAGACTATTTCTTATGCACAAAATTTTAATAAGGCGTCAAAAATCAAGCTCTTATTTAAATTATCGGCTTAAATTTTAATAAGGAAATCTTTATTTAAGTTTTTTTAATAAGAAAATCGTTATTTAAATTTGGGGCCTAAATTTTAATAAGAAATTGGCAATTGGCTTAAAATTCTCATAACTTATTGTTATAATAGTTCTTAGTCTGATTTATGGATTTGGGTTGCATAGTTTTCGGGCAGGACTTATAAAAACTTACCCCAAAATAAACAGGCAGGAGCCTTCCCTCAACTCCTGTCTCCATTAACTCGGCGCAACATTTAACCACTCTGATCTTCGGCTATCAATTATTTTATTTACGACCGGATACATTAATTGAATTACCGGTTATGCCCAAAATATCATGATTACATACTGGGCGCAACAATTTATATATAATTCAATCATTATTGAATTGGCCGGACGGTTTTTTTATGGTATCAATATTTTTTTGTTCGGGTAATGAAAAACATAATTAGCGATACGGCCAGGCCGATGAAGATCGGTTCGATGCCGAAGAGATATTCGTTTTGACCGGAGAGGCGGGGATAGAATAAGCCCAAAGCCGTCAAAGTCGAGGAAAGGATGATGGATAACAGCGCGCCGCGATTGGAGAATTTGTATCTGCCCCAGTATGATGTAAGAAGAGGCAGAAGTAACGCCGCTGTACCGACCGATCCGAAATCATGCCAGATATCCACGACCGAGTCGGAGACAATCGCGATGCCGATTGTGCCGATTGATGATATCAGAAGACCGAGGGCGGTGTAACGCCCGATTCCGGATTCGTCGAATTTCTTGAATCTCCAGAACAGGTCATGGCTGATAGTCGTCGCGGCCAAAAACATATAGGAATCGACGGTTGACATAATTGTCGCCAGAAGTGACAACAGAAAAAGGCCCAGAAGCCCGGCGGGCAGGATCGTCATTGCCAGAGACGGATAGGCGGCCACAGGATTATCGAGATGGGGCAGGATCGCTCGGGCATAGAGTCCGCATGTAGTCGTCATGAGGTCAAAAAACATCCAGAACAGGATCGAAACAAAGATACCTTTTCGCGCGATGGCTTCCGATTTGGCCGCGAAACAGCGTTGATAAAAAGCCGGTTCAACCAAAGTCGCCAGGGCGATTATATACCAGAGAGCGATGTACCCGACACTGTTGCCTCCCGAAGCGGTAAAGTGGGTCTCGGGTAGATTGAATTTTAAATATTCAAAACCGCCGAAGGAGGTGAAGCAGAAAACCAGGAGAATTATAAAGCCGACAAACATCAGGATGAATTGAAAGACGTCGGTCCATATAACAGCGCGGAAACCACCGGTCATGACATAGATTACCGAAAAAAACGTCCCACCGATAATGCCGACCCAGATTGGGATGGAGAAAATAATATTTAACAGAACGCCAACCATGAGAACATAGGCGACCGGCAAAGTGACGATGATGAGAATCGATGACCCGGCGACGGAGGCAGCCGGTCCGTAGAATTTGTATAATCTCTCCGGGATAGTAATTTCAGCCGACGACCGGGCGCGTTTGGCCAGAAATATCGCGAATATGGCCGCCGCGAGGTAATACGGGATGCCGAAGACGAGCCAGTTGGAAATACCGTAAAGAAACGAGAATTCTCCAACTCCGAGAATGCCTCCATACCACGTGGAAACGAGAGTCGCGACAAAGGCCGGGAGCGTGAGGCGTCTCCCGGCCAGAATCAGGTTTTCGCGAGTGCCGTTTTTTCTTTTCAGCCCAATCAGGGCGAAGATAAGTAACGAAGCCAAATAGAGATAAATCAGGCCGCTGTCAAACCAGCTCAGCATGAGATATTATATAGTCATTTTCAAATTGACAAACCAGTTTCTTTCGGCGGCCGGCCAGTAGGCGAAATAATCTCCCCAACGATAACCGAAAGTCTCATACTTTTCGTTAAAGAGATTATTGACTCGACCTTCTATTTGAAAGTTGGTCGCGTTTAGCAAGGTTCCCAGGTTCATAATTGCCTTCAATGATGAAATGGTAGAAGGCGCGATGGATATATCAACCGATTCGCCTTCAACATCGGTATAGCGGCCATCGAGAGAAATAAACTGACGCCCCACGGCGCGGATGCGATAAACGAATTCGAAGGCGCCGATTGAATAATCAAAAGCCAGATTGGTGATATATTTGGGGAAATTGGGCGTGGCTACATCTTGATGTTGGGTTATCGTGCCGTCCCAATTATGCTGATCGTATTCTTTGATCCAGAAATCATTGAGAGCGATATTGCCTTCGACTTGCAGGTTATCTCGGATTTTATACGCCCCGGCCAATTCTATCCCGCGATGCAATGACCGTTCGGCGTTACCATACGTGGGGAAGCCATCATCGGTCAATCCGCCGTCAGGGACGAGGGCGTTGCGGTATTCCATCCAGAACAGGTTGCCGTCCAAAGTCAATTCTGAGATACGGTAATTGACGCCGAGCTCGAAATCATAAATCCGTTCCGATCCGACGGTGGCGTTACCGTACACGACGGGAATTATACTATCGTCGATGATGTCCAGCCGCGGCGCATCAAAGGGATCGTCGGCGTCATCGATCATGTCATCGTTCGGTTCATGTGAGGCAACTGAGAAACTGAAATAGGACGACAACTTGTCATTGTGGGAATAATTAATTCCCACCCGCGGAGATAGAAACAGCCAGTCGAGGGCATACATGGTCGGGTCGAATATTCCCTGGGGCGTGATATGGATATTTTTGTACAAATAACGCAACTGAATATTGCCGGATAGATTGACACGATCATTGAGAGCGTAATTCAAAGAAGTGTAGGCTGACATATTGTGGTATTTGCCAAAATATTCATAGTATTTGAAGGGAGCTTTTTCATTGACAATCGACGGGGTTAACTCTTCGGCCCAGATAACTTCGCCCCAGTGCTCCGATTCAAAGAAGTAGTAGGACCCTCCGAGGACAATCTGTTTTTTGCCGTCATTATAATCAACGTGACTATTTATGCCCGTCTGATATTTCTCGACCCATTTACGGCGGACTAAATCGCTGGTTAAAACTCCGCTGGTTTCGGATAAATTATATTCGTATAAATCTTCACCGCCTTTTAATTGCTCATAGAAACCTTCGCCGCGAATATGATAGATGGTGTTATTGAGCGTCATTTTTTCGGAGACGTTATAGATATTGTGCAGCTCAAAATGGGGTTGGTTGAAATTGTCGGTTTCATTGCTATAAGTGTACCAATTGGCGCGGCGATTCGTCGACAAGGTAAGTCGGTCGATGCCGTCCCAGGCGGCGTGAGTCTTGATCGGGCCGCCGTAAATATTGACGGTTGTAATCATCCTGGGATCTACGCGACCGAGAGAAAGATAATAGGCAGTTCCGTCATACCAGGAGTTTTCACGATAACCGTCGGAAAACTGTTTGACCCATCGTCCCGATAACGACCAGCCGTTGTCCAAAAGTCCGCTGGAATAAAAAACCGATTGCTTGCGCATCAATCCGATATTATTTCCATCCTGCCAGAAACCGCCGTAGCCGGTTTCGAGGACTGCTTGTCTATCGTGAGTCAGGACGCTCGTCAGGAGATTAACGGAGCCTCCGAACGAAGGATCGCCATAAAGTGAGTTGCCGACGCCGCGCTGGACCTGGACGTTGTCCAGATGCGAAGCGAAATCGGGAAGATCGATAAAATAAAGAGCATGGTCTTCGGGGTCGTTGAGGGGTACGCCGTTGATATAAACCGGCGCCCGCCGGGCGTTGAATCCCCGGATACTGAGATAGCTGTATCCGAGTCCACCTCCGGCATCGGAATAACTATACAGGTTGGGGGTTAGTTCCAGAAGTTCGGGCACTTCACCGATATCCATATCTCGGTCGATTGTCTCACGGCTGATATTTTGAAAGGAAACCGGAGACTGCCCCGGGACGGCTCGGCCAACGGTAACGGTAATTCCCTGCATTGGATGAACCTGGGTGGTCATTGCAATAGTGATATTGTCATCGCCGGGATGGATATCAACCGATGCGGGGACGTAACCGGCATGCGAAAAGTTTAAACGCGATGAGCCGGAAGAAATGAGAACAACCGAAAAGCGACCGTTTTCATCCGTTTGAACGTTTTGTGCGATATTTTCCGACTTCACGTTAACATGGGCAATCGGCAATTTGTTTTCATCTATTACCTGTCCGTTTATCCGAATTTCTTCGGCATATCCGTGGCAACTAAACCAAGCCATCAATAAAATCGTGAAGAAAAAACGCCGCTTCATACTTTTTCCCTCCCTCTTCGAGAAATAAGGTTATCTAAGGCCGCCTGCCGCTTAGACTGTTTGATGCCCGCGATACCGTGCTCTACACCACTATGCAGGCACCGCAAACAAAAATTACACGGCAGGCGACGTTAGTTTTATCGTAAGGCTCAGTTAAAAGAAATTCAGGCGGGTGAGACCGCACAATGTAAATAGCCATACCGTTTTCCTCCGCCGGCATTACCCGGATCAGGTTCGGGGGTATGATCTCAGGCCGTTATCGCCACCCCCAACGGAATTTATCCGATATTTGTCTCAAGTATACAACGGAAGGAAAATTAAAACAAGGGAATTTTACAATTAAAGGAATTACATAAAATTAATTTTTGCCGGCCAGGATACTGCGTTCATAATTGAATTGCTCGACTATCAGGCTTTCCATTGCTTCGAGATGTTCCAAGTCCAGACCGATATGAGTAAACGAGGGTACCTGGGATAAATCTTCCGGGCGGTAATCGTTAAAACCGATCGGTAATTTTTTGGCGAAAATATTACCCAGGTTGACGATGAAAGATAAGGGCATAGTCTCCTGTTCCAAATCAATCGGATCGTGATGCTCAAAGACGGCATTGATTAGCGCGGTGGGAAACGACCATTTATGGAGGATGAGCAGTCCTGCATCGGTATGATTGAAACCGAATATTTCATCCTCGATTTCCATGAATTTTCCATTGGATTTTTCGACAATCTCAATTACTACATTGTATTCTTTCTGTTTTTTCTGGAGCAATACAAGTTTGCCGATATCGTGCAGTAATCCCGCTATGAAGACTTCTTCTATATGCGGGTGATTGACGGCTTTGGCTATTAAACGAGAAGCGATAGCAGTCGCCAGGGTATGTTCCCAGAGTTTATTGTGATTTTCTCCACCGGTTCTGGTGTAAAATCCATGGGTTGAAGCGGCTACGACAAGAGAGCGCAGGGTTTTGAAACCGAGCAGGATAACGGCTTCTTTCAGTGACTGAATTTCCTTGGAACGGCCATAAAACGAGGAATTGGATAATTTCAATACTCGAGCAGTCAATGACTGATCCGACATCAGAGCCTGGGTAATTTTCTCAATATTGACGTTGACGTCCGCGGTCAGTCCCATCAGAGACGAGAGAATTATCGGAATCGCCGGCAATTCACCAATGGAAGAGATTATTTTATCCAGCGCTCGGCTTGACTCAACATAATTTTCCATAAACAGGAAATTAGCCCTTTCTAAACACAGTACCCATCCATATTACCCTGTCGCTATTTTATAATTTCGGTCAATTGTCACGGAAATTTACAATGAATTGAACAAGTATTTGATTCTGGTTTAATTATTTACAGGCATTCATGATTTTATTGATCTTTTTCTTCTGTCGCTTTTGAGTCTCTTCGGGAATCGGCAGACTTTGTATCTCTTCGGCAAGGTGACAAATATTTATCCGGGCATTTTTCAGATCAATTCGTTGAAATTTGTAGCACTGAAATAAATAAAAAGAGGCTTCAATAATATTGAAATAATTGCCCGGGTCTACCGATAATTTGTCATTAATTTCTTTGTAAATCCTTATCGCCTGACGAAAATCGCCCAGCTCGAAATAGGCCTGGCCCAGCGGCCACAGGAATGTCAGACCGTGGGGATATTTATCCTGCATTTCAATAGCCAAACTCAACGCCTGTCCGTACTGTTTTTCATTGATATATACCCATATCAATGCCGCCCGGGAAGCGTCTTGAGAAATTTCCGAGGAGTCGGCCGCCAACCGCAGGAGTTCAATCCCTCTTCTTTTTTCGCTTTTGAACAGGGGCGTCCAATTAAGGGTTTTGGTTTTGACCGTTTTCCAGTATTTATAAGAGCCCAATCCGAGAGCAATATCATGAAAAGTCGAATCGGCTTTGTATCCCCTGTCGTACGCCTTTCGGGCGCCCAGTGCTTTCTTGATAGCCGACCAGGTATGTCCGGCCCGGCCCTGATACAGAGAACGAAAAGCGTGGCTGTGGCCGGAAAAATAATAAGCCAGGGCTGAATCCTGACCGGATTCAAGCTTTATTCGACTATAAGCTTCCACGCTATCGAGGCATTCAAAAAATTGATCTTCAAGATAATTCGATTCCGCGGCCATCATCTGTGATTGATAAAGAATCGAACGAAACAGAAAATCAAACGGGCGAGCGTTTCCGTCATTACTCAGGGAATCTATCAGAGCCTCGGCTTGTTGAAATTGATCGTTGTAAATGTTAGCGGTGATTGTATTAAGGCAGGCTTTTATATTATCGGGAATATGCCGGGCCAAAGCGTGATGGGGGCCGAATAAATACAAGACAAGACTGCAAATTAATACCTTTCGCGGCAGAATCATATTGATTTATAAGTTATATCGATGAACGGCGCAATTAGAAATATAACGGATACCTGATTAAAAGAACCTGGTCATATCAGCCAGTTCTTTGGGCTGACAGGCCGATCCCGAGACAACCATAAAGATTAAATCTTTCTTTTCGGTGCCGACCAGGGTGCATTTTTCACAGCGATGTACTACATATTCATGACCGTCTATGATTCCGCGCGGATGCTCAGGGAGGGTGTAATCATCGACAGCAGCGATAAAAACCGTTACCAGATCATTATCCTGATTCAGCATTTCCAGGCAACCGAAGGGAATATTCATGATCGTATCGACCGATACGGACAGAATATTATCCTGTGAAAACTCAGGAATCGGATCAAGTCTTATGCCGGTAAGATCATAAAGATAATCGAGCGGCGAGGCATGGCTGACCGGCTTGGATTCATGCGACTTGTGATTTGAAAATGCCCCGATAAAGTAGCCGATATCGCTGTTGCGGCTGTCCGCCAGGATGGCTTCGTTGGCGTTTTCATTTGAGGTAAGATTATTTTGGAAATCGGTTAGTGAGTAAGCCGCGATAATACATATAATCAGAGCGGCGGCGGCAGCCAAACTAACTGCCTGCCATCTAAAAGGGGATTTTTGGCCGACCTCCCCGGCGGCATCGATAGCGTCGAGTTGATTTCGGATTGATTTCTTTATAGAACTGGTGTCCTCGACATTGCGGCCTTTTTCGATCACGAAAGCTCTAAAAGTTCGCTCAAATTCATAGTGAGCCATGCAATGACGGCACAGCTTAAGATGTTCTTCTACTTTGCGGGAATCAATTTCACCGGCCTCTTTATCGATTATCTCATACAATTGTCTTAAAACTTCTTTACAATTCAATTGTAAGGCTCCTTGATGTAACCGTTCTTGATGGCATAATCTAAAAGAGATTTTTGCAATAATTTCCGGCCGCGATGTAATCTCGACTTCACGGTGCCGATCTGCAGTCCGGTAATATCAGCAATCTCCTGATAAGCAAAGCCCTCCAGAAATGACAATACGACTACAATCCGAAAATCCTCCGGTAATTCATTGATGGCTTCTTTAACGTCATCATCGAATATCTTGGAGAAAAATTCTTTCTCGGGATCGTCGCCGCCTTTGAATTTGGCCAGTTGTCCGAACAGGAAACTGTCATCGACTTCGTCAAAGGCCATCGACTTGGGAGCCTTGGCGCGTGAACGGTAGTTGTTGATAAATATGTTGGTCATTATCTTAAAGAGCCAGGCTTTACAGTTGGTTCCGGGTTCAAACTTATCAAAAAAGCGATAAGCCTTTAACATGGATTCCTGAACCAAGTCCTGAGCGTCGTTTTCATTGTTGGTCATTCGGCGAGCTGTACGCATTAACGCATCGGTATGAACCATCGCCTCCTGTTCAAATCGGTTTCTCAGTTCTTGTTGCTTTTGGTCAGCCATATCGTACCCACAAAAGGTTTACTTCAGCCGACCGTCTGATATAAAAAACATCAGGCGACCGCCAAAGGTTCCCTTAATCCTTTGAATAATCCGATTAATACACTCAATTATAATAGTCTCGGGTTATTGCCTCCTATTAGTTTTTATTTTATCCCCATATTATATACTCTCATTTATCACCCAAGAATTGCAGTTTTGTTGAAAAATCCATAAATTTTTCACTGTCCGCCAACCAGTTAGGCAGTATTAATTTAATCCATTAATTCCTATTTGTCAATTACAAGTTTCCGCTTTTCATTGTATTAAGCGATTGATAAGAAGAATAATCTTGAAATCAGCCGGTTTTCAACGTAGATTCTATTTTGAAAGTTGATACTATGGATGATTTGAGACGAGACAGAGAAATAAAACTGACCTCCCAGGTTTCGGGCGCCGGTTGAGCTTCCAAAATCGGCCCGGCGGCGCTGGGTGAGATATTAAAGAGGTTCACGCCTCCGCAATCGGAAAATCTGTTGGTCGGTATTGACGGCGTCGATGATGCCGGAATCTATAAGCTCAATGATGAAATGGCCCTGGTTCTGACGACTGATTTTTTTCCTCCGATTGTTGACGATCCATATCTTTTTGGGCAAGTGGCGGCGGCTAACGCTCTTTCGGATGTTTACGCCATGGGCGGGAAGCCTCTGGCGGCGTTGAATATCCTGACCGTCCCGGCCGATATGCCGGCTGATGTTACCGGGGATATCCTGCGGGGCGGGGCCGATAAAATCGGCGAGGCGGGAGCGGTCATCGCCGGAGGGCATTCGATAAAGGACAAAGAACTCAAGTATGGTCTGGCGGTGACGGGAATCATTCACCCCAATAAGATTTTCACTAATAAGGACGCTCGCCCAGGTGATATTTTGATTTTGACCAAGCCATTGGGAACCGGAATTGTATCGACCGCCATTAAACAGAACAAGGCCCAAAAAGAGCATGTTGATTATTTGTGCCAATTGATGATTGCGTTAAATAAGATCGCATCCGAGGCAATGATTGAATTTGGGGCTCATGCCGCAACTGATATTACGGGGTTCGGCTTAGCCGGACATTCTTATGAGATGGCGAGCGGTTCGGGTGTCTCGTTTGAAATTGAATATGGCAAACTGAAATTATTGCCGGGGACAATTGACTATGCCAAAGCGGGAGCATTGACCGGCGGAGCCTCAGCCAATAAGAGCCATCTCGAAGGTAAAATATCCATCGACTCGTTTTTGGAAAGCTATGCTTCCGATATAGTTTTTGATCCACAGACTTCGGGTGGACTCCTAATAAGCATCGATGAGAAAAACGCGAATGATTGTCTCGATTATTTAATAAAGAGAAATGTCAACGCGGCTATAATCGGTCGAGTGTTGCCGCAAGAGAAATTTTCGGTTATAATCAAGCCTTAAGCAATTTCGATATAATCTACTTCAAATCAAGTTTTTTTAATTCGAATCTCTGAACAATATCGACTGTTCCAAGCGGTTGGCCGCTATAATCTGTGATGATTATACCTTTGATCCTTAATTCCCTGACAATAAGTCCTTTTTCTGAAACATAATCATATCCAACAAGGTTATCATCCCAAATGCCATCACCATTGAAATCCCATAGCCATTGTATTTTAAAACAATTGAAATCACCGGCATTGGTTTTGACTTTGGTCCAGTCTGTAATTCGTTTAACAATCCGATGGAGAGGATTCGCTTCGCTAAGAGTAACCACGGTCCACTGTTTTCCGATCCCTAGAGGATAAGCAAGCCCTCGAAAAATCTGTCCATTATTGTTTTGGTATGATGCGGGGAATGATAATAATGATTGGCCAATATTGTATATTCTTGCCATCAATTCATCGGTTGAGGCGTACGATATTCCATTAAAATGAATTTCTGTTTCTTGAGGTTTGGGTTTTGCCGGAGCAATTAGGCTGGCACCATCACTTGCATATTGATAAAGGCCATCCGGGGCATTATTTATATGGGCGGTTGCGGAATTGAGATTATTAATATTGCTGGTATCGTCTTCTGCGTAGAACACATACGTCTCCAGAGTATCCTCCAGAGTATCCATCCCAATAATTTCTGCCGTAGCGGTGGTATATGTATTTGGCCCCAAAGATGAAGGCTCGCCCGTTTCCGAATCAAAATGCTCAGAAGAAAAATCATATTCCCAGTAATTTCCGACTTTTAGAGGATAAACAAAATCCTGACTGGGTCCGCTGACTTTACCGAGACATCCGGTTATTATTACGGATATAACGCATGCTATGCTAATAACTGCGATTGCTACTTTAAAAATTCTCATCGTGTGTCCCTCAAGTTTGAATATGCCCAAATCCAAGATAATGATTTCGTTCTGTTTTTCCAAGAACAAGAAGGCCGATTTTGAATGCTTGACAAGGGTATGTTTCACGTTCTATCATTATTGATTCTATGTCGAGTCCGTTCAAATATTCATGGATGTTTAGCAAACGCCGCATTGGATTGTTTTTGGGGCCGTTAGCGGCGATATTTATTTTTTATTTCACCGATCTTGAGCCAGGCAATCCCAACGTTACCCGGTGCGCCGCGGCGGCGGCCTGGGTGGCGATCTGGTGGATATTCGAAGCGATACCGATTCCGGCCACGGCTCTCTTGCCGGTAGCGCTGTATCCCTTTTTGGGAATCATGTCGGGTAAAGCGACGGCAGCTCAGTATTTCAACCACATAATTTTTCTGTTTATTGGCGGACTTATAATCGCACTGGCGATGGAACGTTGGGATCTGCATCGGCGTATAGCTTTGAAAATAATATTGTTAATCGGGACCAGTCCCCGCAAGATAATACTGGGGTTTATGGTAGCGACTTTCTTTTTGTCAATGTGGATTGCCAACACGGCCTCGACGATGATGATGGTGCCGATGGCGATGGCAATCATTATTAAGATGACCGACAGCTTCGGCGAGGAAAAAGTCGGTAAATTTCCGGTTGGCCTGTTAATCGCAATTGCCTACGCAGCTTCAATCGGCGGCACGGCGACATTGATCGGCACTCCACCCAACCTGGCTTTTTCTCGCATCCTGACCATCATCTTCCCCAACGCGCCGGATATCAGCTTCGCTCAATGGATGATGTTCGCTTTTCCCTTCGCGGTTTTATTTTTACTGGTGGCATGGCTGGTTATCGTGAAAGTGTACGCGCCATCCCGGTCAAAACTTGAAACCGACGCTTCGGTATTCCGGGATGAGTACCGAAAATTGGGGCCGATGAAATATGAAGAAAAAATCGTTCTGATAGTTTTTTGTGTTACGGTCTTTCTCTGGCTGTTCAGAAAAAGCATCACCATTGGTGATTTTGTTCTCCCCGGGTGGTCAACTCTATTTGCTATGCCCAAATTCATCGATGACGGAACGGTGGCGATTGTCATGAGCTTGTTGTTGTTTGTTATTCCGGCCCGCCAGAAAAATAAGGGGCAAAAACGTCTGATGAACTGGGAGACGGCTAAAAATCTCAATTGGGGTATCGTGCTGTTATTTGGCGGCGGGTTTGCGTTGGCATCCGGATTAGTCGAATCCGGCCTGGCTAATTATCTGGGGAGTCAATTGACCGGATTGAAACAGCTATCGCCGATTTTTATCGTGATTGCCATTTGTGCCATGCTGACGTTTTTGACCGAATTGACTTCGAATACCGCCACGACCGAGATATTTTTGCCGATATTGGGGGTTCTGGCGGTCGTCATTGGGGTCAATCCTCTTCTTTTGATGATCCCGGCGACGTTGTCAGCCTCCTGCGCCTTTATGCTGCCGGTAGCGACTCCGCCCAACGCCATTGTATTTGGAACCGGGCGATTGAAAATCGCCGATATGATGCGGGTCGGGATTTATATGAACCTTATTGGGATTATCTTTATCACGGCCTGTGTTTACTTGCTGGGAATGTACGTATTTAATATTGATTTATCTGTCATGCCCGACTGGGCGAAGTAATTTTCGTTGGATTTCCATAATTAATCATGCAACAAAAAAATGACAGCCGTTGCAGGTTGTCTTTTTGCCAAATTTCTCACAATAGAACTATCGCAGAAGTTTATAGCGAATATTTGCCAAAATCCTCGGGGTCGATGCGTTTGAGGCGGTCGGCCAATGATTCCGGAGGGCCTGATGGCGGCATCTGTTTTTCCGGGGGTTCGTCCTCTTTCGGTTGAATGGAAAATAAATCCTCGTTGACAAATATCGGGCATTTGGTTTTCAGCGCCAGCGCGATTGAATCGGAGGGGCGGGCATCGAGATCGATATGTTTGTCACCGATAGTAATATGCAGTCGGGCATAAAACGTTTGATCTTTGAGATCGGTTATCTCGACTTTTTCGAGCGTGGCGTCCATGGCCAGAATTGCGTTCTTGAAAAGATCGTGAGTCATCGGCCGCTTGGAGCCCATCCCGGAGATTTCCATGGCGATAGCCCAGGCTTCGCTATGCCCGATCCAGATCGGTAAAACTTTATTCAATTCTTTTGACGCCAGTACGACGACCGGCGAATTGGATACCAAATCCATCGCCAGGCCGTCTATTTGAATTTCCACCATTGCCATTCGTCAGGCCTTTTTCTCGACTAATAGTTTTACGCTCGCCTCAACATTTTTTTCGATTTTTATTTTTATGGTGTACATACCCAGGGCTTTAATCGGCTCTTCGAGCCGTATCCAGCGCCTCTCGATAGCGCAACCCTCTTTTGAAATCAAATCGGCGATAGTATGGCTGGTGACCGAACCGTACACCTGGTCTTCATTACCCACAACAAGCTCGGTTGTCAGGGAGAGTTTTTCGATATCGTCGCGAATCTTTTCGGCCGAACGGCGACGTTTTTTGTCACGCAGTCCTTTTTCTTTTTTAACATGATCCACGGCCCGCAGGTTTCCCTTGGTGGCCGGAATAGCCAGGTTGCGGGGGATCAGGAAATTTCGAGCGTAGCCGGTTTTTACCTCGATAGTATCGCCGGCCTGCCCCAAATTGGTGACATCATCGGTTAAAATAATTTTCATCGTTTATCTATCCTTTCAATTCCAATTTACTAACCTAAAGAATGAGCTCGGACTTTTCTAAAATCAAAGTAACTGTCAAACAGTCCGGCGGCGGCGGCCGCAATCAAACCGGGAAGCTGCATAAAAAACAGGCCAAGATAAAATATAATTCGGATCAATTTTGGCAATCTCAGCTTGCGGAGCCCATACTCAAGTAATGATAAGCCGGTAACGGAATAAAAGCTGACAAATATCAGAAGGGCGTTATCGGCAACCATTTGCGCGGTACCATCCCATATTAGCCGAATCAAGATGGCTGCAACCCAAAAATATAATAGTTTTTCGGGCATTTTCCAATATATGAAACGCCCGAATCCGGGGAAATAACTATCCCGACGCGTGAAATACCATTCCACTAAAACCATCGACACGAATATTTGACCGATTCCGGTCAGAATCATCAAGCCGGGCAGTAAATGGAAAAGTATATTTTTGCCTTGGGCTAAAGAGTCAGATGTCGAATCAATAATTTCGGTACTGTATCCCGCTGTTGCCAAAGTTGATTTAATCCAGGCTAAAGATCGCAGGTGGACATTTTCGATGAGCTCGACTATAAACTCCAACATTTGCAAATAAATGACGGTCATAATCAGCGTCATGCACCCGACCGCAACCCAGAAAACGGCAGTAGCCTTGATACCCCGATTCAGCAAAAATCCTATTACCATCGCCGGTAAGACTAATTTAACCAGGCTGGGCATTAGAAACATCATGGGTATAACGGCAATTCCCGGTATCGCGCCCAAAATTAAGGCGGCTGCGGAGGCGCCGATAATCGTCCAATGATGTCTCTCAATCGTGGCGACAACAACACCCCAAACTAGATAAATCTCCAACAGAAAACCTATCCCCGGGATTAACGACCAGTAGGCCGTCAGGGCCGTCAAAAAAGCGGTAGTTGATATTATCACCGTGCGGGATTGCACAGTTTGCCTACCCTGTCTTATTTAAACGACTCGGCCACAAACGGCAGAATTGCCAGATGCCGAGCCCGTTTTATAGCTGTTGTTAAAACGCGCTGATGGAAAGCGCAGGTACCTGAAATTCTTCTCGGGATTATTTTCGCACGCTCGGTTATAAATCTTTTGAGGAGGCGTTCATCGCGATAATCAACCACATCAATTTTATACTCGCAGAAACGGCAATGGCGTTTCTTTCTCTTATCCGCGAAGCGGGCTTTTCTTTTTTTGAATGCCATAATTTATACTCTTTCTCTTAATCCGGTTAACTTTCATCGACGTTATTAGGCGCCACTTTTTCTTCTTTATCCGCATCGGCTTTAGGTTTTAAGCGATCCCCAAAATCTCGCTTCCGAGCGATATTCTCATTGCCTTGAGGTGGACGCGAGCCGAATGTCTTTTCGGAGACTTCCTTGTAAAGGCAGGTTAGAAATCGCAGACAATTTTCATCGAGCCGAAAACGGCGCTCCAGTTCTTTGACGGTATTTCCGTTTCCCTCAAAGACCAGATTAACGTAATACCCTTGTGTCAGTTTTTGGATTTCATAAGCCAGCCGACGCATTCCGATCCGGTTTTCTCTGGTAACTTTTCCGCCGTGTGAATTAACGAGTTCAACCGCCTGTTTCACACGTTCGTCAAGTCCGGATTCCTCGAGCTGGGGATTGAGTATAAAGGTGGTGTCGTAAAGAGTCATTTATTCTCCCTTCGGACTTAAATGACCCCGGAATATCTATTCCGGAGTAGGGTTATTGGTATTATATCTACTTATCGCCAGATTAACGTCGTTCTTCATAACTTCCAAAACGGCCGCGACTGAGCGATCAAGTAGCGTGTTGACAATTTCCATCTCGTCCGGTGCGAAACAGCTTAAGACAAAATCAGAGATTTTATCCGGATGTCCGGAATATCCTTCGGGCAAAGGACCAACACCGGCTCGCAATCGAGGAAAACGATCATCCTCGATAGTTTCAATAATTGAAGCCAGCCCATTGTGGCCTCCGGACGACCCCGATTTTCTAATCCTGACGCTACCCAGACACAGATTAAAATCGTCAGCGATGACAAAGAGCTCGGGCGGTAAGGCTGAATAAAGTCCCAGAGCTTCAGCCACCGCCACTCCCGACCTGTTTATGAAGGTCGAGGGGGTAATCAAAATTATATCTTTCGAATCACCCTTTGTATAATCATATTCAAACCAATCGGCGCGACCGCTTTTGATAATTTTCAGTCGGTCCTTGAGGCGATCCATGACGGCAAAACCAAAATTATGCCGCGTATTTATGTACTTTTTGCCCGGATTTCCCAGGGCGCATATAATCTTAATCACGCCCAACCTCTCTTTATCCGGACGCCGCACCCACGCAATTTATGATTTTAAGAGATTTTGTCAAGCTGATTATGAACATTTACCAAACGTCAACTCCTCAAATTACATAGAATTACTCAGACTTCGTCTATAATTTATCGATATAAATATAAGAATTTCAAAAAAAATTCTTTACTAAAAGGTATTAATGCCGTATTATGTCATCCTGAAATAAAATATTTCAGTTAAACGGTTATTAATACATTATCGATTTCAATGTCGTTTTCGGCGTTGTTTCTTATAGAAAGAAGATTGTTTGATGCTAACGATAAAGCAAACCCCAAAAAAGTAAAGAGGAGTTAAATGATTAACAATCGTACAGAGTATGCAATTCGCGCGCTGTGGCAACTGGCGGAGGCCAAGGATCATTTTTCAACATCTGAAAAAATCGCCCAGTCTCAGGAAATTCCGTCAAAATTTTTGCCGCAGATTCTTTCTGATTTGTCGCGCGCGGGTTTGGTGCGTTCAGTGAGGGGCTATGGCGGCGGCGTTCGGTTAACCCGAACACCTGACAAAATTACTATGCTGGATATCCTTGAGGCGGTACAGGGCACGATCTTCCTTTATGATTGCCTGAAAGGACCGATTGATTGCCACAAAGAACCGGATTGCAAGCTGGTCAAGGTATACAAAAAGGCACAGGATGCAATGAAGGTTGAATTTAAGAAAGTAACCCTCGGCGATCTGCGCGGCAAAAAGAAAAAATAAAAGTATTTATAAATCGCATCGGATTAAACATCCGATGCGATTTTTCCGCCTTAATTCTCTCTCTGATACCATAGCCCGATCGTAAAATGGACGTCGTGGTTTGGATATTATGTTGGACAACTATTATTAAGGGCTATTCGATATTAACTGGATTGAATCGCTGTTTATTCATTTCCCGCGATGTTTTGTGCCATTTAAGGGATAGGGCTATTACTGACTGTGCGAATTAATGTTACAAAATTTTTGTTTTTGATTATTTAAAAGATCCCATAATTATCAACACTCACGGCAAAAAACTTTTAACCGGAACCCATTTAATCTTAATAAGTTGGATTGAATTGGATTTTAATTGTTAATCAGCCCCTTGACAGGGTGCGGTAATTACTCTATAATATTGATGGAACTCAATGAACGATAATGTGTTAAAAAGATGTGGATAACTTTTAAGGGTTCCATACTTGTATGGCGTTCAACGTGATTATTTCAGGGAGAAATCTCAATGTTGTGGAAAACTCAGCCTTACCGCCTTCACACCACCGATAACACGTTGATTAGGGGTAATTTGCGAAAAATTAGTTATCAACGTTATTTGTGGAAAACATCGCTTGGGGGGTAGTACCTTATGACGATCTCAGGGGATCACCAAAAAATATGGGATGATTGTTTGCAGTATCTTTCACGACGCATAAAAAAGCAATCGTTTGCTACCTGGCTGAAACAAACCAAGGGCGCTTCGGACGGCAACGGGGAGTTGCAAATCATTGTTCCCAACCAATTTGTGGCGGAGTGGATTCGGGAGCATTACTCTGGGCTGATTGATGAAGCAATTATTCAATCGCATGGAGAGAGTGTTCCTTATTGTTTTTCAGTTAAAAACGAGGATTCGGGACAGACAGAGTTTAATTTTCGCCAAATGTCGGTTTCGTCCGAACATTCTTCACATTCCAATATTCCCGCTATAAGTAGAAGTAACCATAACGCCGCCGGTATGCTCAACGACAGATATACTTTTGAAAATCTGGTCGTTGGAAATTTCAATCAATTCCCATACGCCGCCTCTTTGGCGGTAGCCGAAGCGCCCGGCAAAACAAAATATAATCCGCTATATATCTATGGCGGAGTGGGATTGGGGAAAACTCATTTGCTTCAGGGTATTGGACATTATATTCTCAAAAACGATTTAACTAAGAGAATTCTTTACGCGACTTCGGAAAAATTTACTTCAGATTTTATTTACTCGATTTCACGTAATACCACCAGCGATTTTGTCAACCGATACCGTAACGTCGATGTGCTGTTAATTGACGATACTCAGTTTTTCGCCGGTAAAGAATCGACTCAGGAGCAATTTTTCCATACTTTTAATGCTCTGTATAATGTCGGAAAGCAAATTATCCTTACATCCGATCGCGCCCCCAGGGATATTAAGGGTATGGAAGAGCGTCTCTTGTCTCGCTTTTCAAGTGGACTGGTAACCGATATTCAGCCTCCGGATCTGGAAACCCGAATGGCAATTTTGAATCGCAAGGTTGAGGCGGAATACATTATCGTCGGGGAGGACGTTATCTCGTACATCGCCGATTCGGTCACGACCAATATTCGGGAGCTGGAAGGTTCTCTTATCCGTATCTTGGCTTACGCTTCTTTGCGAGGCGAGGAGCTGAATCTTGAAATGGCCGAGAGGGTTCTTTCCGACACTTTTCGAACACGTAAGAAGATAATTTCCATCAAGGCCATTAAAAGGAAAGTCTCCGACAGTTTTGACGTTGAAATTGATATGCTTTCAGCTCGTAAAAAGACACAGAATATTGTTCTGGCTCGCCAAGTAGCTATGTATCTTTCCCGAAATCTCACCGGTAATTCACTGAAATCGATAGGCGATGCGTTCGGCGGGCGGGATCATAGTACCGTTATTCACGCCTGTAATCTGATCGAAAAAATGAATCTATCCGATAGCGGCTTTCGGAGAAGGCTGGAATCGATACAAAACAGTCTGTCAAACTAATGTGAGTATGTGGTTGAAATATTTGTGAAAATTTGTATACGGCAGACAATAAGAAATATAGTGTTGAAAAGACAACGTGAAAAAACTGTTGTTGACAACATTTCCAACGGTGTTATATCTTACGAAGACACGAAAAAATCAATCTTTACAGGAGTTTATACTGATTGACACGATAATTTCCACATATCCACAAGACTAATTATTATTATCTTTTAGATATATAAGAGAATAATATAAAAAGATAATGTGGATAGTTTCGCCGGGAGATTTATTAAGGAGCATTCTATGAAATTTTCACTACCCAAATCGAGATTGACAAAACACCTTCAATCGGTTTTGACGGTAGTTCCCTCAAAATCAACTTTACCTATTTTATCGAATATTCTATTGGAATGTTTGGATAAAAAGATAAAAATATCCGCTACTGATTTGGACGTTACAATTACTACCACCTTTGAAGCGAATGTTGAGAAAAAAGGTTCGGCGGTTATCCCCGGAAGAATGTTATTTGATATCGTTAAGGATCTTCCCGAATCCGATATTTCCCTTGAGGGAACTTCCAATCGAGTCGAGCTTAAAGTCCCCAATGGGAACTATAAGTTGGGAGCAATCTCTCCGGATGAATTTCCTGAATTACCGGTGGTTAATTTAAAAAAACAGGTTAACGTTGAATCTGATTCTTTAGTTGAGATGATTACCCGCACAACTTTTGCCTGCAGTAATGATGAAACCCGCCCGGCTCTGAATGGCGTCCTATGGCAAACCAAGGGAGACCGCATGACGATGGTGGCGACTGACGGTCATCGCCTTGCTCGCGTCACTCTGGAGAACAAAAAACTAAAAGGTCTAAATGAGGATGTCATTATCCCCCCTAAAGTCCTCGACCTGATACCAAAATTTATCGGCGATGATGAAGAAAGTGTGGGGATTATTTTTGAGGAAAACCGAATAATTTTTAATCTGGGGGATACAATTGTAAGCTCCCGGCTAATTGAGGGGCCGTATCCGAATTTCGAAGCCGTAATTCCGGAAAAATTAGATAAAAAAATGATTATCTCGCGCAGTGATTTATCTTCCTCAGTCAGGCGCGTATCGATTCTTTCGAATTCACTTACCCATCAGGTGAAGTTCGGGGTTAAGAATAATAAGCTCAATTTATCTACGACAAATACCGATGTTGGTGGCGAGGCAAAAGAGAACCTGCCATGTGAATACAAAGGCGAATCAATAGAGATCGGTTATAACGCCGGGTATGTCGCTGATATATTAAATAAGATTGACAGCGATGAAGTGGTTTTTGAATTATCCAGTCCGGTTTCAGCCGGTATCATTTATTCAACTGAAACCCCGAAAGATGATTATCTTTGTCTTTTAATGCCGCTTCGGTTGACGGAATAAAAGGACAGCAAAATTAAAAACCCCGTCTTTTTTCAGGCGGGATTTTTTTATCCAAACGATTATAATTTATGAGTCGTTTGAAATCATAGAAATATTACCCGCTTACGAGGAGGAATAAATTGTACATCAAGCATATAGATGAAATTACCAAAGATGAAATTACCGGAGAGGGGATCGCCAATGTTTGCAGGCAGGTTCCCGTCGGGCCGGAACAGGGCTGGAGCGAGAATACGCTGCGCGTATTTACGTTAAAAAAAGACGGCCACACTCCCAAACACAGCCATGATTGGGAACATGTTAATTATGTTATTTCCGGGAAAGGTACGCTTGAAATTGACCGCGTTAAACATGATTTGGTCCGGGGGGCGTTTGCTTACGTCCCGCCCAACACCGAGCATCAATATTCAAATCCAAACAACGATGATTTTATTATGATATGCATTGTCCCCAATCGCGGGAATTATTAGTGAAAAGACAATGGTGGCCGCATATAATAAAATGGGCCGCCCGATAATCTATTCATAATAATTACTCCCACACCGGATCGGCGACTTTACCCATAAATATAATCGTACCGGATACTCGTTCTCGAATCGCGAACAAGAACGGGCGATTAATGGTTATATATGGAGTCGGATCAATCGAAGTAGTACTAATAATCACGACGGTAACAGCTGCCGCCTCGGTTCCTTCTTCGTCGAGTTGTACAAATGTCTTATGGAAAACATCACTGATATGCAAATCATTAACATCCGCGATGGGGGTAAAATCGGCGACAAACGGTTGGAAAGCGATATTCATTCCCATTGAAGCGAGAATACTCTTAAGACTGATATCATACTTGAATTTAAACTTCGGCAACTTCAGGTAAACCGATTGATTTTCCAGTTGCGACATCCATGAGCTCCAGGATTCGTTATTCAATTGAGACAGAATATCATTGACGGTATGTTCCGGACGAGGAAGCAAAATGGCAATGGAAAAAGAGCTGTCGCCGTACATCAATTCGATTGCCTGAAACAGATCATTTTCGGTGAAACTAAAAGTCGTGTCGGCTCGCATAAACGTCCTTAATACTTTGGAGCCGTCTTCACGGGTAAAATCCATATCGAAATTATAATCAGAATCAAAAGGCAGCGACCAGCCCCCCTTGAAATATATGGCATTAATTAAATACATCATTGTTAGCGGATCAATCGGGGGATTGATAATATTGGTAATTTTGCCGTTAGTGTTTATATCAACCCAATTGTTTATGGTTTCGGCCGAAGATGAATTATTGAAATCCAGGGCTCGGACAGAAGCTGAGAAATAATCCTGATTTATATCGAGAAAACTTTGCTTTACGGGAAAACCGTTACGGTACCAGATTGAATTGGCGATTTTAAATGTTACGTATTCATCAAGATTGCCTAATATCTGAGTCAGGTTTTTGTAGCTTAAATTAATCTCAATTGGTGATAATTCGGGCAGTTCAAGGGTTGAGGCAATCGCTTCTTTGGTTTCGCCGCCTGCCCCATTATATGCCATTCCCAGGGCATAAGAAACGGACAAGGGAGAGATAAACAGGTTTTTGTCATTGGGTGTGGTATTGTTGATATTTTTAAATAGTTTGAGGCCGAATGAGTTGGTCGAGTTGACCAGGCTTTTTTCGGCCGCGGTAAATTGCTCGGGGGTGCGATCCGATCCCGGGTCGGGATATTCCGGATCCAAGCCCGGGTTATTATCGTCTGAACCGGGCCTAACATTAGTGTTGAACGGCTCGATAATTTTTGAACATTGAAGGCAGATTAACCCCGCCAAAACGATGATTAAATAAACAAATAGTTTTTTCATAAACCCTCCCGCGTGCGACAGAATAAGGAATCTGATAAAATATAATCAAATCGCACAGAATTTGAAAATAATATTTATCCTCCACATTAGAACAATCAAATTACGTGCCTGCTGTGCGATGTCTTCAAACGCTTGACAACCCCTTAAATAACATACGATTGAAATAGCGTAATAGGTGATGAGCAAAAGTAAGTAGTGTACGAAATGGAAATTATGTACCCTGTGGTACAAAGGATTCGTTTAGTCAGTTATTCTATCCTGGTAATCTTAAATTTGATCGTTCCCGCCGGGACCTGAATTTCGGCGATATCCCCGACTTCTTTTCCACGCAACCCGACGCCGATGGGCGATTCGATAGAGATATGATTATTGGCGACATCAATTTCATCGGGGGGAACTAAAGTGTAGGTTTCTTCATCGTCTTCGTCGTCGACGTCAACAACGGTCACCTTAGCGAATAAATAGGCCTTACCTTTGGCAACTTCATCCCGCTTGATTACTTTAACACGCGAAAGTTTGAATTCAAGATCAGCGATCTGCCGTTCGATATGAGTCTGGACTTCCTTGGCGGCATGGTATTCGGCATTCTCGGACAAGTCTCCCATTTCCCGGGCTCGCTTAATTTCGGCGACAATTTTAGGACGCTCTTCGTGTTTTAAGCGGTGCAGGTCCGCTTTCATTTTTTTCAGTCCTTCTTCGGACACGTAAACTTCATTCGAATCAGCCATAATTCCTCAAACTTATTTCTTCAAAATTCTCTATAATTATAGGCAGGATTGGCTGCAAAGTCAATAAATCACCGCCACTGCCTTTGGCCAATTATAGGTCAAATTATCGGCTTTGCTCACGAATAATAAAGTAGCAAAATTGAGCAAAGCAACCATAAGATAACGGTCAGCAATATCGGGCGATCGGTAATCAGGATACGGGTAGGGGAGCCACCCTTTTGTTCCTGATAGATCAGATAAATATATCTGAAAATGCCGTAGAAAACAAACGGCGCGGTTAGATAAAAATATTCGGTTCCCAGTCGCATCTGGACATCCGAGGAAATAGCATATAGCAGGTAGCAGACCAAAATGGCGGGTGTGACGATACCCATTAATTGGTCGAGAAAATAGCTTGAATAACTTTCAAGGATACGCCGGTGATTTTTGCTTCCTTCTTCCAGCATTACGATTTCATGGCGTCGTTTGCCGAATCCCAGAAAGAGCGCGAGAAGAAAAGAAGTAATCAAAAGCCAGCCGGAGAAATTGACATCAATAACAACCGCTCCGGCAAAAGCTCTTAGGACAAATCCGGCCGCGATTGACATGACATCGATTATAACAATATGCTTCAGGTGAAATGTATAGGCGATTTGCAGGATAAAATAACCGACGGCGGTTAAGAAAAATTCCCAATTTAGAAAATAAGCCCCGCCTAATGTTCCCACGGCAAGGATTAATGCCAAAACCGCTGCGGTTGATTTTGATACTCGGCCCGATGCGATCGGGCGCTTGGCTTTACGCGGGTGATTGCGGTCGGCCTCCGCGTCGACGATATCGTTGATGATATATACGGCCGATGACAGGAGACAGAATAATCCGGCGGCGATAAAAGCCGTTATAGCTTTATCGGGGATGTCGGCGCTTCCGGAAAAGATTAGCCCGGTTAAGACAATGCCGTTTTTGATCCATTGATGCGGACGCAATAATTGAAAGATATTCTTTACCATGATCGGGCCTAAGATAAGTCTGTTTTAATGAAAGTTCAATGAATTAATGGGTGTACCTCACGGACTTAATTATGTAGAGACAACTCGAGAGTTTTCGCTACGGGCTATTTAATGTTGTTGGATTAAAATTCGCAGCAGACTTCGGGGGGCGGCGGGCCGCTGTTGAAAACATAATTTACAATGTAAACAGCGTCGCCTATATTGCACGCGCCGTCGCAGTTGATCCGGTAGGTCGGGTTCCGAACGAACTAAATGAGTGAGAAACCCGACATATCTATTCTCCAAAATCATCATTAAATTCGGGAATATCAATTACTCCCCAATCCCTATTATAATATCCTTTTGCGAAATAACCGACAAGTGAAGAATGCTCAAAAACAAATGGATCGATAACCAATCCGTGTTTAACAGGATTAAAATGGATATAATCTATATGGCGATTGAAATCGTTTTGATCTCTGATAATATGATCCCAGAACCGATTTTGCCATACTCTTCCGGGTCCATATTTATTCCTGAAATATCGTGAATATGTAATTTTGAAATCATGCATTATTTTTGAGATGTCAACATTATTTATGTTTATCAATGAATGAAAATGATCGGGCAATATGACCCAGGCTGTAGGTTTATCAAATTTCCAGCATCGCCAGAATAAATTCGGATCATCGAGAAGGATTTTATGTCGTTTGTAAGTTACGCATGTGATGAAGTAATAAGTATTGTGGATATTAAATCGTCGCAATGATTTCATATGTAGTTGTCGGGTTTCTCATTCGCTGCGCTTATTCGGAACCCGACCTACTTTCTGCTCAGTTTCTATACACGAGCTAACATTGCCTATTGACTGATACAACTTGCGAATTAACTATATTGAATTGAAATATGCTTCAAGCTTTTTCACAGCCTTATTAAATTCATCAACATTTGAAATATCCATAGTCAATTTGAACACAATATCTTGTGGATTTCCATTTCTGACATCCGACAATGCGGTTTCTAGCTTATTGAGATTCTCTTTTGGAAACATCATAAATCTTGGTATCATATCTTCAACAAATTTGGCCAATTTGGGAACCAAGCTATCGAACGGGGATTCAACATGGGCACAATTAATTCGCATTGCCCACTTGATTGTTTTCTCTAGAATTTTCCCAAGCATAGACGAAACCCATAGAATACCTTCCTCATTGCCAGGCTCACCAGGTTTTCCAAATGCTTTTTGGACATGTTCATTAATTAAACCTTCAGCCGACGATGATATCCCTTTTAACTCGTGAAGACGGGTTTGCATCCAATCGACTGCTTCTTCGCTCTTCACAAATTCTGAGGTTTCTATTTTCAGATTTGCGCTATATTCTCTGAATAAATCGCCCCTTTTTTCTACTTCATCTATAAACGATTGAAAAAACAAACGATACTCCCATGCATCCGGTTTTTCAAGCGCAAGTTGCAGTGATTTTGACGTCAATTTATGGAAATATTCCGGGAGTTCAGTTCCGCCAAGACGATTACGGACTTTTAGCGAATCATTAAATAGGTAGGCAAATTGAATTCTTAAGCTTTTAATAATATCTTGCGCTGTTTCGAAAGGAAATACCCAAACCCTCTCTTTATTATAGATACTGTCAACAAATTCGAACAGTTTTTCAGTATCTACAACATTAGAAAAATCCCCGGATAGGTTCTTTTTCCATATTGGAAGTATATTCAATATGGTTTTCTCAATAAATACATATATTGGAATGCCCTTATTTAGTGCAGCCAAGTATTCAAGATTGGTGATTGATTTCTCGGTTTTATCATTTATAGAACCATACCGCCCCCCAATTACCAAAATCAAAATATCCGCATTTTCTTTGACGCGATTTCGACAATTTTCAATCGTATCGTCATTAGGATTTACTGGAAATGAAGGTAATTCCGAAAGAAGCGGTATATATCCAAGTTCATCAACTATGAATTCATGTAGATCAGTCCGTACTTGTTTGAGGTCATAAAAGGTAGAGCTTACCATTACTGTTGGTGCAGATTTCATACCTTGCTTTCCTCCTTTATTTTTTATAATCACCCATTGGCTGGGTTTAAAAACGAATTAACGGCGGGATTTATAATAGCACGATTATTCAATAATAGCAATGTTGTTTGGGGTAAATGGTTATTTACTACGATTCATTCCGCGTGATGAGATTAGGAACGATGGCGCGGCTTATCTCGAGTGATAAATCAAAAATATCTAAATTGGGAAATTCTTTTTTGAAAAGCGGTAGATATTCGGATATAAATCTCTCACATAATTTATCTATGCGGCCATAAAAATCATCCGGGGATAACGGCTCTTTTATAAGTGAATATGTCGGGCCGTCTATAAAATTGGTTTCGGATATATCGGGGTTGCTTTCGTTCATGATCCACGACAGGCGCTTTATATTGAAAGCGGTATTGATGCCGCCTTTGACCCAGTGATGAGCGCATGATGAATAATTGAGAAATACTCCCTGGGTTGGGAATTTATATTTCAATGTCGAATGAAAACCTGATAACAACGTTAAGGGGCAGGCGACACCGACCACGCCGATATTTTTATTGTCATTATTCAATACGGCAAAATATTTTTCAAGCTCTTCCGGTTCAAGAATTATTGTGGTATTGCCGCAGGCCAGCCAATCTTCGATTTCATAAACAATACATTCGGGATGGCATTGGGTGCACGAACTGATATTGCCATCGGTTTCTTTGCTACAATCCCAGTCGCTGTAATTTTTCAAGCAATCAGGCAGGACGATTATACGTTTTTCGGTTTTCAGAAATTCCGCGCGGTTGAGATAAGTCAGGATGCTGACGGCCAGGACATTGCGAATATACTCTTCCGGTTTATTTGCGCGTAGAGATGATGATTCAAATTTGCCCGGTTGCCCCAGTGAAGCCACGAAACCATCAACCCCGGCCACATAATCAGCGAGTTCACGGCAGGCCGACTCAATGTAAAGTTTAATGTCCAAAAAATTATCCAAATAAAAACTCACCAACCGTAATTGATTAGTGAGTTATATAATTCTAACGATTCGTCGGGCTGTACGCAAGCCCGGCGCAACAAAAAACATTTTTATATTTTTTTCGCCGTTATTAATTTTGACTTTTTGATGGCGTCGAGAATTTCTTTCTTTTTATCTTCGGGGATTGTAGTTCCTTTGAAGGAATACTGAACGGTATAGGATTTTAATTTTCCGTCGATTAACTTCCAATACTGAATTTGCGGATCTTCTTTGGTCCGGAATTCCGGGCAAATAATTTCAAATAAGACGTATTTGTTGCCGTTTTCGCTGGTTCCTCGTTCCAGAATGTCCCAGGTGGCTTCGGGGCTGGCTTTTTGGGTGCCCAAAAATATTGAGCGGGCAGTGCTAATGATGGGAACTTCTTTGGTGATTGGATTGATTTCGGTGCTTCCCATTTCGGTCCAATTACTTTGTGATTGATCCTTTGGATAGAAAAACTCAATCATTGATAGCCCGTACGTTTTTTTTAAGCCGCTGTGCCATTGGCCGCCTTCGGGCCAATTCATATTTAACATCTCCGTAGATTCCGAAATTTGTTCCGGATCTTGTTTAGTTTGTTTTTTGTCTGCAAGGGCAATACCACTGAGCAGAATCGCAAAAACGGTCAGGGTAAACAGTACGCCGAGGGTCGTCTTGATTTTCATAAGCTTCTCCATGGTTATATTCAGTCTCATTATACAAAAATCGGCTGGATTGCGCTTAAAATTTATGAATTTTAATGCCATTTTACGCAATATTAATAAAACGCGATAACGATTCCGGCATTTTTTTACTTTTCCGAATTGAAGCCAGGCTCTAAATTAACGCTCATGAAGCGGTTGTTGCTCATATTTATATCGGTGTTGCTTTTGACAGGTGATCTTGTTTTTGCTCAGGTTTTGCCTGACGAATTTGCCCGAGCCCAGTCTTTGTTTTCGCGCGCCCAGAGGCTGATGAGGCAAAGAGATTATCCCGGCGCCATCGATGCCTATAATGAATTGGTGGTCGGTTTCAAAAATTCAGAATACCGGGATATTTATAATTATGGCCTGGCCAGGGCTTATTATCATCTGGGCGATTATAAAATGGCCGGCGAAATATTGGCCAGCTTTCATACTCTTTTCCCCAACTCTTACCTGTCTCCATATGCGTATCATCTTAAGGCTAATTGCTATTACAGGACCGGCCGGATCGAGCATTCCTTCCGAAACTATATCGCCGCCTACCGAACCGCGGCGGAAAATCAGCTTCGCCGCTTGAGCGAACGGTCAATAAACGCAATAATTGAGGCCGGCTATTTCCCTCACGATTCGGTCCTGGCCATAATCCCGGGGGATTTGGAGTGCTCCGTAAAATCGCGAATGGCTTTTTTGATGAAAGGACGCTGGAGCCGGGAACAGATTGATAGTCTTCTGGGACGGTGCCCCAATGATATCTTTGAAACGGAAAAACCTCGTGATAGATCATCCGACGGCATAACCGCGGGAATGCTTACGCCGCTCTCAGGCGCTTATGCCCGCTATGGGCAGGCTCTCCTCGACGGCGCTAAACTGGCGGCCGAAAAACTGAGAAGCATGGGTGTTCCGGTTGAAATTTTAGCTTATGATACGCGGGCGGATAACGTTACCGCTGCTCGCCAGGCAATTGCGCTCGGGGAAAGCGGCGCGGATATTATTGTCGGTCCACTGCTTTCCAATGTCGCGGCAACCACGGCTGCGGTTTTGAACAATAAACGGATTCCGCTGTTGGTTCCGGCCGCGACCCAGGCCGGTTTTACGGAATTATCTTCGGGATGTTTTCAATTATCGGCAAACATCAAAACAATCGGCCGCGGATTGGCCCAATACGCCGTTCGGCATCGAGGTATGACGACGTTGGCCGTAATATCTCCGGCGTCTCTGGATGAGTTGACAATGGCTGAAGCGTTCGCCGATGAAGCCCAAAGATTGGGCGCTAACATTCTCGCCTTTGAGAGATTCCGACCCAGTGAAACCGATTTTGGCCCGTATATCCGGGATATCAAGGAAGCTATCCTGGGGCCGGTTGATGATTCGACTTTTTACGTTACGCTTAAAGGAGATACTCTGCGATCCGGAGAAATGGCGGTGGAGCTTGATGGACTTTTTATACCAGCCAATGAACAACAGCTGTTTTTGATTTTGCCCCAGCTCGATTTTTACAGATTCAATACATCGTATCTGGGCACCGACGAATGGAACACTGAAAAAGTGCTCAAACTCGGAGAACGGACTCTGGGCAATGCCGTGTTTTTTTCCAGTTCGATGGCGATGCGCGACTCGCCCGGATATGATGAGTTTTCTTCCAAATTCGATGCCAAATACAGCGGCGAGCCGGATCGCCTGGCGGCGGTTGGTTATGATGCTTTGATGATTCTGGGTGAAGCTTACCTGCAAGACCGAAAATCACCCGGCGATATTGCCGAATTTCTTAAATCCTTAAACGGTTACAACGGCGTTTCGGGAAAAATCACATTTGGGAAAAGCCGCTCGAATCTGGAACTACCTCTTTTCAAATACGAAGACGGCCAGGTCAAGCCATTGATTGAGAAGCCCCTCGTCGAAGAACCGGAAAGTGTTGAACCTCCTCCCGATTCAATTGGAACCGAAGTCATCAGATTTGAATATTAAACCCGATAAAATTATTCAGAACACTTTATTTCCCCGAAGCTATCAATCTTTATTATTACAACGTTTCGTTTCCATTTATCATTTTCATTTTTTGGTTCGTATTGCTATATTATCAAGTCTTTTATCTAAATGAGCGAGAATTATGCAGGGAATTATATTAACGGGCGGCAAAGGCGTAAGGCTGGCGCCGCTGACCGATAATTGCAATAAACATCTGATCGATATCTGCGGAAGGCCGATGATTAACTATTCATTGTCGATTTTTCTTTCCGCGGGTATAAACGATATAACCCTGGTGACCAATCCGCATCACCTCAATGATTTTAAAAAGGCAATGTCGGTCGGGATTGGCACCCAGTTTAATCCGTTAACGATGGTACCGCAAACCGAGAAGCCGGGGATTACCGGATCGATATTGATGATGCCCCACAACCTGCGCATCGGCCCCTACATGGTTGTCCTGGGTGATAATATAATTGGGGGATCGGCTCGGGCCTATCGGGATAAATTTGAGGAAAATCCTGAACAAGCGATGATATTATTGGCCGAAGTACAATCCCCCGAATCGTTTGGAATCGCTCATATCGAAAATGGTAAAATCACGGCTATTGAGGAAAAACCGAAAACGCCCAATTCGCACTGGGCCATAACCGGAATTTATTTCTTCCCCAAAGATTTGTTTGACATCGCCTCCAAAGTAAAACCGTCCGGACGGGGCGAATACGAAGTAACCAACATATTGAATACATATCTTGAGCAAGGTCGATTGAGATATGAAATGCTCAAAGATTGGTGGATCGACGCTGGAACGCATGAATCATTGGCCGAAGTTCGCAGTAGAATATGCGGCGAGGATATCGAAGAAGAAGTCGAATCGAAAGAAGGCGCGCCATGACTGATTTGATTGACGGTGTCAAGATTAAAAAATTGGTAACTCACATCGACGAGCGCGGCTGGCTGTTTGAAATTCTTCGCAGCGATGATGATGTTTTTCAGAAATTCGGTCAGGTATATATTACTTCGGTTCGGTCGGGAGTCGTCAAAGCATGGCATTGTCATGCCATTCAGTATGATAATTTCTGCGCCGTGTCGGGTACCGTCAAACTGGTTCTGGCTGATTTGCGAGAAGATAGTCCTACTCACGGAAAAATAAATGAATTTGTTTTTGGGGATGACAACCGGCTTTTGATTACTATTCCCCCTCATGTCCATCACGGCATAAAAGGATTAAGCCCTCAACCGGCGTTAATACTAAATTGCCCGACCGAACCATATAATCATCAAAATCCGGATGAGATACGATTGCCGCATGATACCGATCTGATTGATTACGACTGGGACCCGGAGGTCGGATGAAAAAGTTACTCATCACCGGCACGGCCGGATTTATCGGCTCGCACCTGGTTGAATATATCTTATCCCATACGGACGATATTCACATCACTTCGCTGGATAAACTTGATTACGCGGGGCATATTATAAACCTTGAACATATCCCCGGGGGGGTAGAATCCGAACGGCATCGCTTTATCAAAGGGTCGATATGCGACTGTAAATTGGTTGATGAACTTTTATCCAACGGATTTGATGGTTTGATTAACGTCGCGGCCCAGACCCATGTCGATCGTGCCTTTTATCATCCGGAATTTTTTATCGAGAATAACGTCGCTGGAGTATTGAATTTGCTCCGGGCGGTTGAAAATTATAAAGTCCGGCGATACCTGCAGATATCGACCGATGAAGTTTACGGAGCCGCGCCTCCGGATAAACCGTGCGGGGAAGGCGCTCCTCTGCGGCCGGGTAATTATTACGCTTCCTCAAAGGCGGCGGCGGATATGTATGTTTTGGCGGCGGTCAACAGCAAAGACATTAACGCCTCGATAATTCGGGGGACGAATAATTTCGGTCCCCGCCAGTATCCGGAAAAACTTATTCCGTTTTTTACCCGGCGCATCCTCAGCGGAAAAACTATGCCTCTTTACGGCGATGGACAACAGATGCGCGACTGGCTATACGTTAAGGACTTCTGTCGGGCGATTTGGATAGTTTTCAATAAGGGCGAAAAAGAGCAGATATATAACGCCGGAGCCGGTAATCATACCAGAAATCTTGAATTGTCAAAACGGATGCTGTCTATCCTGGGTGCGGATGAGAGTTTGATAAACCATGTCGCTGACCGGCCGGGTCATGACTTTTGTTACAGCGTCAAATGGGATAAATTATCGAAGTTAGGATGGGCACCCAAAGCTGATTTCGATACAGCTCTGGAAGAAACGGTCAATTGGTATTGTGATAATGATAAATGGGTGAAAATTATTTTGACCAAATCTCAGGATCACCCGGTTGAAAATAAATTCTTTGAAAATCACTACAAAAATCATTCATGAATTTATCCGAATGCCAGATAATGATTACAGGTGTCGGCGGTCTTCTGGGCCGTCGGTTGGCCGAAGAATTTTTGGATGCAGGTCGCGTAATCAGCCATCATCACAACAATCCGGGAATCGAAAACGATAAAGATATATTTTACGGCGACCTTGGCGATGCCGAACATGTCAAGTTTCTATCACGAGAATTTTCTCCCGATATAATTATAAATTCCGCGGCCTTAGCTGACGTTGATCGGTGTCAACGTGAACCGGATGTATCACAACGAATCAATGTTGACGCCATAGAATTAATGCTCCGGTATTTTCCCCGGGCTAAATTCGTGCATATATCAACCGATTATGTTTTTCCCGGTGAGAAACGAGCCCGACCGAATGACCGGCCTCATCCAATTAATATCTATGGTGAGCATAAACTCCGGGCTGAAGAGATGATCATAGCCGCGGGGACCGATAATTTAATCATTCGAACCAACACCATGATCGACATTACGGCCAGGCAGAACTTTTTTCTTTTTGTATATAATAGCCTGAAGGCAGGTAAAAAAATAAACGGCGCGAGCGATCAAAGCTCCAATCCGATTACCACTCTTACCGCGGCAAAATTAATCGGGCGATTGGTTGAAAAAGAGGCAAGCGGGATATATCACATCGGCGGCGCTGATTTTGTCAGTCGTTATGAGCTGGCGTTGAAGATCGCTGAGATTTGTAAATTTGATAAAGGTCTGATTACTTCGGTCGAAACTTTATCGATCCCGCGTCCGGCTCCAAGGCCGCCTCTGGCCGGGCTGATATGTGACGAAACCGAAGAGTTTCTGAATAGAAAAATGCCAGCCCTGGAAGATGAAATAATCGCTCTGCGTGATTTGATGCTTAGCTATTTCGATTGATTGTTATCACGTCTTTCTCTCTTTTTTGCGAGCGGCAGGAAAGAGAATATTATTGAGAATCAAACGGTAACCGGGCGAATATTTGTGAAGCGAAAGGTCGGTCGGGGGATCGCCAATCCGATGTTGATAGTCTTCAGGGTCATGTCCGGAATAAAAAGTAAAAGTACCTTTGCCGAGATTGCCGTGGATGTAGCGGACTTCGTCATAATCGAGAGGCTGCCCCAATACAATTACATATTTTTTCAAAAGAGATTTTTTCAAGGCTGTCGTCTGACCCATAAAACCGTTGACGACGGGCATATGGTTCTGCACCAGCATCGTCGGGACCGGGTCGAGCTTGGCTGAAAACTCAAACAGATAAAAGATATCATCATCGGGCATGAGAAATCGCTCGATGCGGGCCGGGTAGGTATCGATATTCGAACGCCGATAGGCCAGCGGATTAAAATCGGGAATAAAATCGGTGAACGCTATCGTTTCAGAAAAATCAAGTTTCGAAACGCAATCGGGATCGGGCGGATCACCGTCGAATTCGGAGGGAACAATGTCGGTCGAATGAGCCGCCAGGGCCATATCGAGAGTCTCGGCGGCCGAACACATGGCGAACAAAAATCCTCCGCGCAGGACGTATTCCTTTATTTCTCGTGCCACCGCCTTTTTGCATTCTGAAACTTTGTTATACCCCAGCGACCGGGCCATCGCTTCGTTGGCCGCGACATCCTGTTGATACCACAGTTCGCGGCCGAAAGCGGCGTAGAATTTGCCGTACTGTCCGGAAAAATCCTCATGATGCAAATGAAGCCAGTCGTAATCCTCGAGGCGGCCTTCGAGTACTTCTTTATCCCAGACCAGATCGTAATCGATCTCGGCGTATTCAAGAGCCAACCGAACGGCGTCATCCCACGGCTGATGGCTCGGAGGAGCGTACACTACTATTTTTGGTTCTTTTTCGAGAAGAACGCGTTCCATATTTTCCGCTTCGACAATCCGGTAAATATCGGCGGCTTGCGAATTGGATACGACATCGTAATGGACCCCGCGTATGAGGCATAAATCACGATTGTTGTCGGTGTCTTTTATCAGAAACGAGCCGTAGCGGTAATTGAGAATCCACTCGGCCTGCTGATTGCGCGTCAGGCAGTTGAAGACGACGCCATACGCCTTAAGATGATTGCTCTGCGCCTCATCCATCGGAATAAGAAGCATCTCTGCCGACGATATCGCCGGAAGCAGTAAAACGGCAATCAGTAAATTTATAACAAGAAAATTTCTCATAGTTTTTTGCGCCTTGTAATTTATTCATTATACGTTTTATCGGCCAAACAGTTGATTGTTATAATTCATCTTTCTACAATTCATGATACATCCAGACATTCGGTTCAATATACACGCCCTTATCGTTTTCACAATCGATATCGACCGGAACTAAGGCGCCGGGAATTGTATATCGCCCGCTTTCGGGGAATCGCATCCCGGTCCATTTTTCCCATTCGGCTACAGTTCCGGGAATCGTCATCGCTTGCGAGCAGGATTTAATAATCTTCGCGCCCAATCTCGCGTGTACTCTTAGCCAGGGATCAAAAGGCAAATTTTCGCCATTCGTCCACTTGATATATTTTTCAATCGGAATCAGAGGATAATCGCATTTTTGGGTCGGACGAACAGGAGCTATAAGACCGTTCAATCCATTTTGTCCGGCAATGTCGCGCATCGCTATGACAGCTTTGGAACTCAGCTTCCGGCCATGATAATCGGGATGAACCATGATTTGTATCGCGCAAAGTAGATTTGGTGTGCGTTTATTCTTATAATCATCGATCCCTTTGGCAAGCGCCCAGTCCCAGCCGTCATCAGGCAGGTTTTCGATTTTATCTTCCCATAACAGAGGAACAGAATTGCCCATCGCGATAATTTTATCTGAATCCGGTTCGATCAGTGCAAACTGATATTTCATCAGTTCGGGCTCGGAAAATAAATCGTCGAAATATTTTGCGACAGGGTCGTGGAGCATAAAATCATGCCAAACCATGCGTGCCATTTTATAATTTTCATCCCGTAAAATATCAGCTTGACCGGCGGTTACTATTTTGAAATTATTTTCGCTTATTTTCCTCATACCCTTTGCTGATTTGTGTCATCGCGAATCCCGCCTTAGCGGGATGTGGCGATCTGTTAAAATTGTCTCTTCTGTCAGTTCACACCCCTCCTGCGTTGGGCCAGGAACTGACAGAGCAAGTTTACAAAGATTGCCATGTCGTTCCCGCTTTCGCGGAACTTCTCGCAATGACTCTCTTTATAGTTGCAACAGGCCATGAATTAATTATTTCAAAATCATGACCTCCCGCTTCATTTACGCCGCGGCGCTGTCACCGACGGCTTCGGCCAGCATGATACGATGATACAGCCTGCAATACAGACCCTCTTTCAATATCAAGTCAATATGCCCGCCTTCCTCGACCACGCGGCCTTCGTCCAAAACGATAATCTTATCGGCTTTCTCCAGAGTTGCCGGACGATGCGTCACAATAAAGCAGGTCAAATCCGGCATAACTTCATGAAGCCGATCCCACAATATCGCTTCGGTGTCAGCATCAAGAGCCGAAGTACAATCATCAAGTATCAAAATTTTCGGCTTTCCGGCCAATGCGCGAGCCAATGCCAGACGCTGTTTTTGACCGCCCGAAATCGACATTCCCCGAACTCCGATGCGAGTCTGTAACCCTTTGGGGAAACTATCCATCTCGCCTTTGAGTTGCGCGACATCAAGAGCCCACTCGATAGTGGCATCGGTTATATCGTCCCGGTCAAAACGAACGTTGTTTTCAATCGTGTCCGAAAACAAAATCGGTTCCTGCGGGACGTATCCGACTATCCGGCGCAGATCGTGAATATCATACTTGCGCAAATCGATTCCATCGAGCGTAATCTTTCCCGATACCGGATTTACCAGGCGCGGAACCAGCCGCGCCGCCCAGCTTTTGCCGGAGCCGACTTTTCCGACCAGGGCCACGCGCTGGCTTGGCTCGGCGGTAAAGTTTAAATCGGAAACAATATCTCGCTCCATTCCGTCAAATCTGAACGTCGCGTTTTCGAAAATCACGCGCCCGGATGTTTTCTCTCTTTCGACTGCCTTTGCGCCTTCATTTTCGTCAATCATCGGGGGATACTCTTCCATTTCAATCAACCGCTTGATCGAAACCGCGGCGCGCAACCCGCGCACAAGGAAATTTCCGACATCGAACATCGGATATATCATAAACAGCATTAACGATTCAAAGGCTACAAACTCGCCAATTGTCAGGCTGCCGTTGATCACGTAATATCCGCCGGCCAGGAGGATAATTATGAGGCCCAATTGCCAGATATACATCCACAATGATTCGATAACGGTATGCGCCCTGACGGCTGATATCTCCGCTGTCTGGCGATTGTCAGCGACAGCGCCGAATTTCTTACGCTGGTCTTTTTCACGAACATACGCTTTGATAACGCGAATACCCGAAAAACAAGCTTCCATAGCGTTATTGACCGCTGAGATTTTCTTTTGCAGAAAATCAAAACGTTTATCGAGCACCGACGAGCTTTTCATATAAATGAATACCAGAATTGGCAGCGGTGTCGCCGTCCACAACGTCAGCGTGGGATGAATCGAAATCATCATAACCAGACTGAAAAGTATCAAAACCACCGATTCATAAAATCGGAAAATGCCGCTGCAGGCGAACCAGGCCAGTTTATCTTCACCGCAGTCATCGGTCATCCTCGTTACCAAGTCCCCGGTGCTGAATTTATTGAAGAAATCCGGACCCTTGAGAGTCGTGCCCTCAAATGCCTTTTGGCGAAACTCCAGCTCCAACCTGATGTTCATATACGCCCGATGCCCGACTAAAACGATATAGACGAAAAACCAGATTAACGCAAATCCAATTAGAATCAAAGAGTAGCTGGCGATGCTGTTTCCGCCCAGATACTCGATAAATTCATTCACATACGGCATATTTACACGCGTTAATTCACCCGACTGAAGCAGGTCGAATATATTTTTCAAAAGCAGCGGCTGAATGACCAGCAGCATTCCTGACAAAACTGAGAATGTCAGGAGCACAAAAAGCGTCCGCTTATGATGCCGGTAATAACGCCAGAACCATTTTATGTATTTTAACATGCCTTTTTCACTCCATTGCCGTTGAGTTGCTTGAATTGCAGTTTGAACAGCTTCGAATAATATCCGTTCTTCTCAAGCAATTCCTCGTGTTTTCCCCTCTCTATAATTTCACCCTCGCGGATGACGAGAATTTTATCGACGTTAATGATCGTTGACAACCGATGGGCGATGATAATCGATGTTCGTCCCCGCATCAGGGTCGTCAATCCTTGCTGAATCAGCCGTTCCGTTTCGGGATCAACCGAACTGGTCGCCTCATCGAGAATCAACACCTGCGGATCGGCAATCAATGCCCGCGCGAATGATAACAATTGCCGTTCGCCGCGACTCAGATTGCCGCCTCGTTCGGATAATTCCGTTTCATATTGTTCCGGCATCCGCTCGATGAACTGATGCGCCGCGACCGTTTTGCAGGCGTCAACTACTTTGTTGCGGTCAGCCCCGTTGACCGAAAGCGATACATTGGAAGCGACGTTGCCCGGAAAGAGGAAAATATCCTGAAGCACCAATCCAATTTTCTCGCGCAACTGATCTTTGGGGATATCCCGCAAATCAATTCCATCTATCACAATCCGCCCTTTTTGCGGATCATAAAATCTTAAAAGCAGGTTTATCACGGTCGATTTGCCGCCTCCGGTTACTCCGGCCAGGGCGTACTGTTTTCCTCTCGGAATCGTAAACGAAGCGTCTTTCAAGGCATAATTGTCATCATTAGTATAGGAAAACCACACGTTTTCAAACACGATCCCTTCGCGAAACTTTGGCCATGATACCGGGCGCACCGATTCGGGAACAATTTCATGAGTATCCATCAGTCCGAATATCCTCTTGGCGCCGGCGACCGCTTTTTGAATCATGGCCAGTTGCTCGGCGGCAAGGTGAACCGGTTCCATCAATTGACGGATATAGGCAATAAACATCACCAGCGTTCCGATAGTTACCGAACCCACTCCGGCCCATTTGGCTCCGAAATACAGAACGCTCGCGATTATCGCCGTTTCCATGAAGAATATGAAATTAAACATGACGATAACCCACATATTAGCCTGGAAATCGGGCCTCATCTTATTCATACTGGCCTGAAACATGCGTTGCCGCACCATTTTGATGCGATCGAAAATCTGAATAATCTGCAGACCCTGCAGAAATTCGGTTAGCGTCGCGGTAATGTCGGCCATCCGTTTGCGAACCAAAAGCCATTTGGAGGTCGTCTGCCGTTGATAGATATACAGGGCAATGACAATAATCGGGATAAAGGCCATCACAATCAGCGCCAGATTGGGAGAGATAAGAAGCAGGACAATAAATATCCCGATCACCTGTATAATCGTCCCAATGATATTGACGACTGTGTTGGTAAACATCTGCCGCAACGCCTCGGTATCCGATTCGACCCGGGCCATGAGCCGCCCGACCGGGTTACGGTCATAAAACGACACGGCCATTTTCAGGATATGATCAAAAAGGTCTTTACGCAAAAGCGTCATCACCCTCTGGCCGATTATCTCCATGCGAATGCGGAAAAAATAGTTGCCGATTAAAAACAGACCTTGAAGCAATGTATACAGACCAACCGTTATCAAAAGGCCGCGGTAATCGGCGTTAGCTATATCGACGTCAATCGCCGTACGAATCAAGGTCGGCGCGTAAACATAGAGAGCCTTGGCCACGGCTAAAAGTCCAAAACAAATAAGCAGCCATTTAATATGCGGCTTCAAAAGCGGCAACAGCCGTCCGAAAGCTTTGCGCGAGCTTACATCTTCATATTTTTCATCTTCGAAATATGCCGAATTCATGTTTCTACTCCGTTTTTGCCGCTTCGACCCGGCGTTAAATATGCACTACCAGTCCGAACGGAGTCTTTGAATCACAAAAAAACCCGCCGGACCTGTTAATGTGATCCGGCGGGTCAAAGATTTACCTGTATATAGATACTTATGGTCTTATAAGGAAACCTCCGCAACCGCAGGACCACCGCCCGGGATTACCCGGGAATACACGCCTATATATAAGTTGTTTGGTCATATTAGTCGATGTACTCCTCTTGGGATTTTATCCCGTAATGCCCGAGATCATAAAATTTTGGCGATACTTGAACATCAAACTCCCTCGGTTGCGAGTCAAAATAAAGTTTAACTTCCTGGTTAACGAAAACAATCTATAATTGTTTCGGATAAAGTCAAGCTTTTTTTTTATTTTGTCAATTCCTTGAACTCAAACTTCGACAACTTAGGTATCAGCTAAACCTCGACGACTTTTGTACCGGCGATAAAATCATGAATACATCGGCGGTCATCGCGGAATATAAAAAATATATCGGTCAACGAATAGAACGGGATAAGTCCCAGAAGTCCGTTGACGATACCGCGCATTCCGACGTTAGTTCCAAATCCGCCGTTTTCGCCTGTATCGAATTTGACGATGCGGATGTTCATGGTTTTTTTACCGATGGTTTGTCCCAGCATTGTTAAAAGATAAATTTGATAGACGGCAAACCCCGCCAGCCCCAAAAACAAAATCGCTGGCGAATCGAATAAGATCGAGGCCAGATATATCACGATGGCGCAGGCCGAATCGACGATGGCCGCCAGAAGCCGCGTTCCTCGTCCCGCTAACGGCGCCTCGGCTTTGATTGACATCGGGGGAGCCATTGCCGGAGGTGGCATGGTTGGTGGAGGCATTTGGGTCATGTTACTCTCCTTGCCTGAAGTTCAAGTTCAACAGTATTTTAGACTATATTAATAGTTCGGCGAGAAATAAGAGGCTGTTAGCTATTCAAATAAATCGGTGATATTGAACCGCAAATCCACATGAAATTGCTCAGATTTTGCTCAGGAAGCAAATTGCTATGATCTTGTATTAAAGTATACTGTTGCGATTTTTATTTAGATATCATATCATTAAATAAGCGCGTTGGGACTTACCTAAAGAGTGTTACTTCTAATAGATTTTTTTGTCGGGGAGGGCAATATGAAGTTTAAAATTCTTTCAATATCGTTATTTGGAATTGTGCTTCTTTCGTTCTCAATGTCATTTGCACAAGATTCCAATCAGTTATCAGCGAAAGACAGTCTTCTGTATAAGGTAATAAAAAAGTTAGACGTTGAAAAACTACTTCGCGTGCAACTGACCGATAAGGTTAGGATTACCGGGATATATTCGGAATTTATCGGTGACACGCTGTTTTTAATCGATTCGCTGGGCAAACGAGCCGTCCCGGTTGGTTCAATTGATATAATGTGGAAACGCGGACGGGCAACAAAGACTGGTCTGCTAATTGGAAGTATTGTCGGCACTCAGGTTGGCCTGATTGGAGGTTATTGTGCCGCCGGATTAATGCCTGGGGATGCCGCGGTAAATTTTCTTGTGGGTACACTGACCGGTATTTTGACCGGGGGACTGATTGGATCCGCGATTGGTGCGGTCATTAAAAAATGGCACCGCTGTTTCAGTCCGCCGGATCCGGAAGAAATTCTTCCTCCTGACTATGATGGCAGGTATGATTGATCGCGAAAGTGGGAGCCCACACAAAAAAGCTTCGCATTTTTCGGATGAGCCATCGGTTAGTTGTAATCCTATCAAGGCGTCGTTCTTTCCAGAATCCAGTCACATATGATTTCCAAAGCGAGTGGCGACATGGTTTTTTCTATCTTTTTGTATTCGGAGATACTCCCTGTTTCTGCGGTTTGTAACATGTGATTCAATTCAGGCAATTGTCTTACTGTATAGTCCTTGTTTCCTCCGACGGCCACAATTGCCCGTTTCGCTCCCGCCCGCTGTTTGTTCCGGTCATAGATTCGCCGCATTGCCCTGTTTTCCCCGGTACATCTTATTTAATTACAGCGTTTCTTTAGCGCTTATAGCCGATTTTTCGCAGGAAATCCACCCGTGCTTTTTTGTCTTCGTCGCTTTCAATACCCTTGGGGGCGAAACCGTCAATGACGCCAATAATCCCTCGTCCCTGCTCGGTCTCGGCAATAATTACTTCGACCGGATTGGCGGAGGCGCAGAATATCCGGCAGACTTCGCGGCAATCTTTCAAAGAAGGAAGAACGTTAATCGGAAAGCCGTCTTTCATCAGAATGATAAAACTATGTCCGGCGCCGATATCATGGGCATATTTTTCGGCCCGCTCGATTAAATCGGGATCATTGCCGTCGCTGCGGATAAGGCAGGGACCGGAAGCTTCGCAAAAAGCGATACCAAATTTTATTGACGGCGAGCTGTTTATCATAACTTCATAAATATCCTCAACCGTCTTGATAAAATGCGACATCCCCAGAATCATATTCTCATCGGCAGCGACTTGAATCTTATAAGTTTTAGTCTTCATTATTGGCCTCCCCAAAAATATTATCGGTTAAACCGGTATTGATTTTGTAATCGAAATAGAATTCCTCAACCTCGAAATTGAATTTTATGAAAATCATCACTTTGCCTCGGCCACGCAGGTAAATGCCGTCGATGATATCCTCGAGAGCCTTATCCTGAGCCCCAATGACAGCAGACAAACACAATATCATCGATGCGAAAATTGGCATGACTTTCATCATTCATCCCTGTCGTAAATTATCCGTACAGAGTTGATACGGTCGCCCCGGACAATCTGCTGAGCAATGTCCATCCCCGATACCACCTGCCCAAAAAGAGTATAGCGTGAATCGAGACGCGGCTGAGGCGATAGAGTGATAAAATATTGCGATCCCCCGGTATCTTTTCCGGCGCGAGCCATACCGAACATACCTGTCTTATAAGACAGACGATTATACTCACAACGTATCAGGTAACCCGGTCCACCCCAACCGTCGCGGCGGGGACAGCCATCCTGAATAACAAAATTGGGTACCACCCGGTGAAACTCAAGGCTGTCATAATATCCTTTCTCCGCCAACTCAATGAAATTATTGACCGTCATCTGAGCCTCTTTATACAGCAATTCAATTGTTATATCACCTTTAGAGGTCGAGATCACAGCTTTGGGATTATTCTCGTAGCGTTCATAGAAATGCCGGTAGTTTTTATTTTCAAGAAGAGTACTGTACGACGCGATCCCGCCTCGGCGATCGATTTCGTATTTGTCAAGTAGTATTTCCGAGGCTTTGATTCTGATGAAATACGACTCGTCATTGCTGCCTTCTTCAAGCACCGCGATGATCAAACTGTCATATTCGGGATTATTGTCATACTCCTGCCAGCATTCGATGATGCCCTGTTTAAGATTGATATCCAGAGTCGCTCGATTATTCAAGAATAACTCGGCAATAGGCCGGATAAATTGTACCATTTTGCGTTTTGACGCCATATCGACCGCCTGCCACTGGACCGCCCAGTCAATGTCTTTCAATGCCGTTTCGATATAATGGGTCGCTCCGGATGAATCGACCATACCCAGGCTGGCCAGAGCAGTAAAGCGTACCGACGGTACTTCATCGTTAAATAGTTTTGCAAGGCGAGCGACCGCGGCGTCTTTGGGAATTTCAACCAACGCTTCGGCTATGCTTTTTTTCTGATGCGTGGTTGGGTTTGCCAATTCTTTATCAATTGCAAATAGCGCCTCGGCGCCCTTGATTTTCAGAAGCGATTTTGCGGCTGAGGCCCGAATATTTTCCCGCCCATCCTCACGTAGAATTTTTTCTATCACGTCGGACAGATTGTTTTGACCCGAAACGTCGGGGAAATCTCCGAGGATATCAAGAGCGAAGGCAAGTAGTTTTTCATCCTGTAAATCGGGCAACTTCGAGTAAATAAATTTTACGCCCGGATTTCCAATCCTCTGCAAGGCGCCCATCGCCGCCCCGGCTACCCTGAGATCATCATCGTTGAGACCAGTCGCGATAAGCGAAGCCGAAGAAGTATCGCCCGACCGCCCTAACCCGTCGTAGGCGAGCATCCGGTATTCGGGGTCGGCGTCGGAGAGCATGACTTTGAAAAATTCCCGAGCTTCGGTACGGCCACCGAGGGATAGGGCGTACAGGGCTCCGTACTTTACTTTTCTATTGTCGCTCGATAGACCGATTTCAGCCATCCTGTTGGAAAAATTCCATTGCCCGGCTCGATATAATGCCAGCATCGCCTGATAGACAACCATCGTATCGGAATGATCCAAAAACTCCGCGATCTTTTCCGAATTGATCGAATCCGCTACCCGTCCCAGGGCTTCCACGGCAGCTTCCAGAGCCGGAGTTCCGCTTGCGGTTAGATTATATATCGGATCAAAGAAAGTTGAATCGCCTATGAGACCGGCGGCGAAAAACTTGGCCTCGGCCGCTATTTTCGAGCTATCCGGCAAATGCTCAATAAATTTCTGATTATACACGCCCCCGCCGATTCGCCCCAGCGCCAGAGCCATGCGTGCCCGGATTTCCGGATCGGGATCATTAAGATATAGGCTTTCGATGGGAATCCTGATTTCGTCGCGGATATTTTCCATCAATGAAATTCTGTAAAATTTATCCTGCCGAATATATTTCTGCTCCAGTTCAGAACATGAAACGAAAATAAAAATGGGAGCCGCCAGAAATACCGGAAAAACCGTCGTCAGCAGCCAAATCATTCTATTATTTGTCTTACCCATTCGCCCTCCATATATTGCTTTAGACTAATTAATAAAAGACTGATGCCTCAATCAACCAGAAAGTATCGATGTTTCCGGCCGATAATAATTTCGAAAAACAATGACAAATCAGAGGGTTTATAATATATTGGCTCTCCTTATTTGGGAATTCTTTTGGAATATTGATGGATCAAACTCGTATTAGAAATTTTTCCATTATCGCTCATATCGATCATGGAAAATCGACCCTGGCCGACCGCCTGCTTGAATCAACCGGGGCTTTGCGGGATCGGCAATTAACCAATCAAACTCTGGATGATATGGAGCTTGAGCGGGAACGAGGCATTACCATCAAATCCCACGCGATCAGATTTGAATACAGAGCCAAAGACGGAAATCTCTATCATCTCAACCTCATCGATACTCCCGGTCATGTCGATTTTACTTACGAAGTGTCCCGGTCATTGTCCGCCTGTGAAGGCGCTCTATTAATTGTTGATGCCGCCCAGGGCATCGAGGCTCAAACAGTATCCAATCTCTACCTGGCATTGGTAAACGACCTGACGATTATTCCGGTAATAAATAAAATAGATTTACCGTCGGCTCGAACCGAAGAGGTGGCCGCCGAGATAATTGATATGCTTGGTTGTACGCGCGACGAAATATTGGCCTGCAGCGCCAAGCAGGGTATCGGAATCGATGACCTTTTGGAAACTATTGTCGCCCAAATCCCACCGCCCCAGGGCGATCCCGACGCGCCTCTACGGGCTATGATTTTCGATTCTGTTTATGATTCTTATAAAGGCACCGCCGGATATGTAAAAGTTATCGATGGGACCCTGATGAAGGGGGCTCGGATTCGCTTTTTCTCTCACGGCAAGCAGTTTGAAATCGACGAAGTCGGTTTTCGACGCCTGAAATATTTCCCCACCGGCATTCTGGAAACCGGTCAGGTTGGGTATTTCTTTGCCGGTATTAAGAACGTAGCCGACACTAAAGTCGGGGATACTATTACCGATGCCAAAAACCCGGCTGAAAAACCTTTGCCCGATTTCGTCGAAATCAAACCGATGGTATTTGCGGGCTTGTACCCAGCCGTTGCCGAGGATTATACTCAGCTTCGCGAAGCTCTGGAGAAGTTGAAACTCAATGATGCCTCGCTTGATTTTGTCCCGGAAACGTCAGTCGCGCTCGGTTTTGGATTCCGATGCGGCTTTCTCGGCCTGCTTCACATGGAAATTATCACCGAACGCCTGGCCCGCGAATACGACCGGCATATAATTAATACCGTCCCCAATGTGGAATATCATGTCTTTACAAAAACCGGCGACAAAGTAATTGTTGATTCGCCATCCCAGTTACCTCCGCCCGGAGAAATCGAACGGATCGAAGAGCCGTACGTTGACAGCCAGATTATTGCTCCTCCGGATTACATAGGCAATATAATGAAACTGGCCACCGATCGCCGGGGCGAATATAAAACTACCGAATATCTGAGCACGACCCGCGCCAACCTCTCGTTTTCATTCCCTCTCGCCGAGATAATTTTTGATTTTCATGATAAATTGAAATCCGCCACTCGCGGGTATGCGTCCCTTGATTATTCTCTTCCATATTATCGTATCTCCAATCTGGTGAAACTCGATATCTTAGTAAACAACGATCCGGTTGACGCCTTATCGGTCATTATCCATCGAGAGCGGGCTTTCCATTACGGCCGGGCGTTATGTGAAAAACTGCAAACTTTGATTCCCCGGCAAATGTTTGAAGTTGTTATTCAGGCGTCTGTTGGCAACCACATTATCGCTCGCGCTACCGTCCGGGCCTTGCGCAAAAACGTCACGGCCAAATGTTACGGAGGCGATATTACTCGCAAGCGCAAACTCCTTGAAAGACAAAAAGAAGGCAAAAAACGGATGAAGCAGATTGGCTCGGTCGAAATCCCGCAGGAAGCCTTTTTAGCCGCTCTCAAAATTGAAAGAAATTAATTTTTGGGGTTGAATTTTATTAAATCATGGGGGAGAAAAAATTTATCGTCTTTGTGATATACCCAGCCGCTCAAATTCTTCCCACATTCGGGGATCAATCTCGGCTCCGTAACTCTCGGCATTTACCGCGCTATTATAGGATTTTTCGAAATTTTTGGAATTAAAATGTAAAACCGCCAACTTGCTGTAAAAAATGCCTTTTTCCTTAATCTTGCTGAGAGCGTCTTCGAAAGTGATTATAGCTTTTTCAATATCTCCCTGCATGCGGTAGCAATCGCCGATTCGTTCCCAGCCATAGGCGAGCGACTGGTCCTGCCGAACCGCTTGGCGGAAAGCCCTGATCGCTTCTTTAAAATTTTCCAACTCACTATAAATCGTTCCCAATTCAAGATATGTGGGTATTTCCTGATTACCGGTTTGGGTCGCCCGTTTGTATAAACGAGCCAGTTTTTCCAAATCATTCTTTGATAGTGACAAATAGCCCTTTTTGAAATCAATATCTCGCGTAATTTTTATAATCGCCTCATTTAACGGATCGAGCGCTACCTTAATTTCATTTTCAAAAATCGGCGACATCAAAGTCCCGTCATAGACATGAACACCGCCGAAAGCATGAATCATTTCATGGACGATGACAATCGGCAAATACTTATTATTATTGGCTCCCCCGGGCACCGTTTGAATCATAAACCCGCGATAAGCGATAGTCAGGCCATCTTTTCGGAGCCCTTTAATTTTATCATGATCCGTTTCGAGGCAAAATCCGACCAGGATATCAGCCCGCCCGCGATCGATTTCATTTATCATCCGCGTCGTCAGGACCGTAATGTCATTAATCGGTTCATGCTCCCAGACTTCAAAATCGACAATACCGATACGTACTCCGAGCAAATCAGAAATCATATCCGAAGACCCCGTCAGGATTTTTCGGGCTTTTTGTTGCCAGAGTTTTTGCTGAGCGAAACTCTGGTCGGCCACGACCTTCACCAATAACGCCCGGTCCCCTGCAGAGCGATCGGCATAAGCTTCAGGGGCATGAAGATAAAAGCCAAAAAGAATTATCAATATGAAAGGTAAGTATTTTTGCATCGGTCTGGTCATCAATCAAGGTACCTCAATAATAATATCGGTTTTTACGCTATTTTGTTCCAACGTTATTAAAGATTTTATATATTCGGCTATGTTGTCTTCTCTTGATATTACGAGGATATTGGCCGAGTCATCGGATTATATTGAAGGCGGAATAATATCCTCAATAGAATTCTACCGCAAAGAACGAGCGGTCCAGGTATATATTCAGGCGGCAAAGAAATATTGCGTCACCCTGTCTTATCATCCCGACGAAAGCGGCTTTTATATTTTGCCCGCCGGGAAATCAAAGCTCAATACATCTGAAAAATACCGTCCCTTCGCCCATGAAATCTGGGATTCGAAAATAAATTCGATCAGGCAAATTCCCAACGACCGTATTGTAGAATTTGAAGTTACTAAAGGCAATCTATTCCGGCATCTAATTTTTGAAATTCTCGGTCCCAATGGGAATTTATGGTTCCTCGATGATAGCAAAATCCCCATCGCCTCGCTTCGCCGGAAAAAATTTGATACAGGTAAACCGTATCAAATTCCTCCGCTTCCGCCCAAGAAAGATCCGTTCACATTGAACCGGGATATAATCGAAAAACTGTTGACGGATAATCCGGGAACCGACCCAGTCCGGTTACTTGAGAAAAATATATACGGCTTCGATTATCTGATAGCATTGACTGCGCTCAAATCAGGCGATTCACCCGATATGATCCTCCGCGCGATCGAATCGATATTGGACTTTTACAATAAACCGGACTCTCCCATTTACGTTTATCGCATAAAGGGCAAGTATCAATATTACCCATTCAAAATAACCAAATACGAACCTGAAGAAAAATTCCCGAGCCTATCTGTCGCCCAGATAAAATGTATTCATGAATCCAAGTCTGAAAACGAAGAATCCCGATTCAGTGAATTGACTCTCAAGGCGGTTAAAACCAGATTAAAAAAATCAAAGCGATTATTGGGCAGGCTGGAATCGGATATTAAAGAGGCGGCTCAGTATGAAAAATACTTGCAGTTTGCCGATTTGCTCAAAATCAATATCAATAAACTTCATCGCGGGCTCGACAGCATCACCGTCGAAAATCTTTACGATAACAATCGACCGGTTGAAATTTCCCTCGATTCGAAACTAACCGGCCCGGAAAACATCGAAGCTTACTCTCGCCGTTTCAGAAAAGGCAAGGAAGGCTTGAGCCTGATGACCCGCCGGAAGGAAAACACTATTGAGGAAATAGACGCCCTCGAAAAAGCGCTCGATATATTTGAAAATGATTTTGAGCGGGCCTGTAATTATTATCCCGAACTTCTTCCATCGAACGCGGTCACCAAAGAGAAATCGGCGACTCTTAGAAAACCATATAAGGAATATCAAACCTCAACCGGTCTGACTGTTTTAGTCGGCAAAACCGGGAGCGATAACGACCGCACCACTTTTGAATACGCCCGCCCATATGAAATGTGGTTTCATACCTCGCAATGCCCCAGCTCGCACGTTGTCCTGAAATATCCGCATAAAAAATTCGAGCCGTCAAAAAGGGAGCTGGAAGAAGCGGCCGCGGCCACTGCCTGGGCCAGTAAAGCCCGCAATTCGGCCAAAGTTCCGGTCAGTTATACTTTGAAAAAATACGTCCGCAAACCGCGTCGAGCCAAATCGGGACTGGTTACGATCGAACGGGAGACAACGATTCTTGTCGAACCCCGGGAATTACAAAAACGCGAAAGATAGGCGCGTGACTTATCTGATTTTCCTGATAGCCGTAGCCGTCCGGATATTCTGGTATATTTATACCGGCTATACCGCCGATGATGCCTTTATCACTTTTCGCTATGCCGACAACATTGCCAACGGCTTGGGATTCGTTTACAATGTCGGTGAAAAGGTCATGGGTACATCGACCCCGCTTTTTACTCTTATTCTTTCCCTGTTATCACTGATTGGAATCAAGCCGATTATCGGAGCCCTTTTTATTTCTCTATTTTGTACCGGGTTGACGGCGGCTATCATATATCGGTTCGCCATTTTGCTATCTTTTGAAAAATATTCAATCCTGCCGGTTGTGATTTATATTCTCTTTCCCCGGATATTATCGACCGATATCGGCGGGATGGAAACGCCGCTTTTCGCATTGCTCGTTATTGCAGCTTTTTATTATCAGAGAAAAAACATGTTGCAGGCGGCCTTGCTTTTATCCGGGCTGGCTATCATGACACGGCCAGAAGGAATATTACTTTTCGCGATTATATTTGGACGAAATATTTTTACTGATGCTTCAAGAACATTAAAGCTATCGTTTGTATCACTTCTGCCCGTTGCGGCGTGGTTGATATTTTCGCAAGTCTATTTCGGCTCCATCATACCTCATTCAATCCCCGCCAAACTGGCTTTATACAGCCGCTTCGGGACAATGTCATTTTGGAATAGCATCGTCTTCCTTATGGGATGGCATAATCTCTTTGGTATAGCAATGTTCATAATCGCGTTAACCGGAGCGCATTGGCTGTATTACAGGCGACGATTCGGTTTGCTTGAAATAATCTGGATAGCCGCCATGATTCTTTTTTATTCGACCGGTAAAACGCATCTCTTCCTCTGGTATATCGCGCCGATTTATCCGGTTTATATTCTTATCGCGTCCGCCGCGATTCCGTATTTATTCGGAAAGATCGAATGGGCCAAAAATAACTCCGGACCATCGGTGATGATAGTTGCATCCCTTACGGTTGCGACACTTCTTTATGCCAATTATGCCCCTTTGATAAGTTTCAAAAATCAGCAAACGACGCACAAAGAGATTCATAAATCAATCGGAAAATATCTTAAATTTCACGCCGGAGCGAATGATGTTATTGCCGCGGAGGACATCGGCTATATCGGTTACTTTTCACAAAAGAAAATTCTCGATCGGGACGGCCTGATTTCGCCTCAGGCAGTACCGTACAACCGTGATGGCAGGTACCTTGAGTTTATTCTCGATTATAATCCCGACTGGGTCGTCGCCTCACCCCAGAGTGAAATCTCAGGCTTTTTGAATGATGATCTATTTTCCGAACGATATGAAGTAATCGAATGGTTCATATCCTCGTCGAAAATTGTATATAATCTGTATCGTGTCAGATAAGTTGATTCGTTAATCCGGCAGCAGGGATGGAGCCCAACGGGCTCCATCCAAATATTACGTGTAGCGACAACTCTCGAGTTGTCGTAAATGAACACATTGGTGGGGGACAGGTGTCCACACCTGTTCCCTATTACAATATTCCGTCGGGTCTTTAGCGAAGCGGTGACCCGACGGTTTCCCGTGCGGTGCACCTGCACCGAGATAATTTCATTAATCCTTGTTGCCATTATCATATAATTATGGTATAATTAATGCAGCCGATGAAACGTTTTATGACTGTTACATAAGTTTCGCTTGGAGTTAAAGAATGAAAGTACCGGTTGATTATTGGCCCGAGCCACTTAAAAATATCCCCAAAGAGGCTCCTTTAGCAGACGAATATGTGACTGTGGCTGAGGTAATCAGTAGTCGTGATCCGGATTATAGATACAGGCAAACATTTACCGGTCTCGTCAAAGAAAAATATTTAATAAAATTATTGAATGATACCGAAGAGCATATTTTTCATTGCGATATTGAAACATCCGGTCCACATCCATGCGGCCCCAATGATTACAGGCCATCATTTAAGATTGTGTGGGGAAATATAGTCCCGAATGGAATTGAGCCTTTGGTATTAAGTTGGGAGGGTGGATCACAAAAGATACTAGCACCCGATAGTGGATTATTAATGACATATGGTTTAATTCCCAGGCTTGTAAAAATTAATGGGGAAGAGTTTGTTGTTTGGGATGATTTAAGCTATCCTCAATATGATATTGTTAAATGTAAAATGGCTGAGGAGTTTGATTGGTCCAGGGAATCACATCAGTATATTTCAATTCATAAAGATTATTTACTTGATTATGCTACCCTTAGAGATTGCCATTTAATACAGATTTATGTTGAAAACAATGTTTCCCCCTTAACCGATTTTGATGCAAGATTATTAAATGAAGAATACAGTATGAGTTTTTCATTTCCTGGACGAAGAATCAATATGACAACTGAGGGACAGCCTTCTTCTACATTAGGAGCTGTCGTGTGGGGAATTCGCCATTTGATTTCACCCGGTAATTTGCCCGTTACTGAGGGTTATCGGGATTATGGGGAATTAGTATGGCCTGGATTAAAAAATCCGGTTACAGAAAAATATTCTGGTCCCGGGCCAATGCCATATATATATGTAAAGGATTCTGTCTTGGATTTTTATGAAAGCAATCCGCACAAATATGATATATATCCGGAGTCGGGTTCGGTGGGCTTTCGCAATCAATGGAGCGTTGGATATAGTAATAGAGTTGGCCGCGACTTAATAAGGGTGGAAATAAAAAAGTTATATGAGAGTACTCCACCAGATGTAGTACGGCATTGGCATAAGTATGCTGTGGAACCACCAAAGGAATCACCAGAAAAACTTCGAAAAATACTCAATGTTGCAGATAGATCAAAACGGGTTTATCTTAGTTATATCGATCTTGGTAAAACAATATCAATTATTGCAAACAACGCAGGATTGAACAATTCCCAATCTTCGGATTTTATAGGATTCAATCATCTTGAAGTAAATCATTTAGATTGGTGGAGTGATAAAAAGGTATTTCCTATTACTTGCCATATCCCAATTGAAATGAGTGAGGATAGATTTTTGGATCGCTGCTTAAGCCTGACGAAACTTATCATCGATAGCCTGAAAGAAAAGAACTTGAGAAAACTGATTATTCATCTCGGTGTTGAGAGCGACATTATTAAAAAATTTCGCAGTCTGAAACTGCTTGCAATACTGATTGAACTTGCAATTATCGCAAATGATACAGGATTAAATCTTATTAAGAATTCTGAAGAAATTGTGAAAAGGTGGATCGAAATTTCAGACAAATTAAAAGATGATGAATTTATACCTTCTCCAATAAATGTACTGTATGTTTTATATGAAGTAAGAATTGAAAAGGCCCACAGTTCTAATAATATTGATAATTTGTTGAAAAGTTTAGATGTAGATAAGGCGTCATTAACCACTGGGTGGGGATTGTTGATGGATAGATTTTATGATGAAATAGCTGACTCTTTGGAAGAAATGAATCATCTATTATGCGAGGCAATAGAATAATTCCACTCTATATTCTTAATTGTACTGAACTATACTTGAAATGACTGCTACCCCATTCAAAAACAAGTGGAGCGTTTTTTTGGGTGGATTCCCGCACAGCGCATTTACAATTACCCATCAAATTCACCGCAATTACTGAAAACAATCGCTTTATAGAATGGAATGGTTTATGGTTGAGTGTTTATGATCAATGGCAAAGAAGTCTTTTACGAAAGTACTAAAAAGGACAAAACGAACCCAATTCGCTGTAACTCATACAGACACATTTACATATGAGGAATTTTCAGAAATGCAATTGTGGATAACTCCTAACAAAAAAATACACGACGGTGGGCTACAGAAAGTAGGTCGGGTTCCGACTGAGCGCAGTGAATGAGAAATCCGACAAATCCCTACTCCATATCCGATTCCAGATATTCCTGAATCGTTGAGGAGCTTGAGGCGAGTTTCTGGCTGAGACGTTTGGAGAAATCCTGGGCCGAATGTTCGCCATAAACTTTGAGCATGTGATTCATCGCGATAACCTCGGAAATCACCGTAATATTCTTACCCGGTGACACCGGAATCGTCACCAAAGGAATTTCGACGCCCAGAATCATTGTGTATTTATCCTCAATACCAAGACGCTCATAATGGGCGGTATCTTCCCAGTATTGCAAGCGCACCTCGACTTCGATACGTTTCTGAAGCCTTATCGCCCGAATCCCGAACAAAGCCTGAATGTCAATGATTCCAATCCCGCGGACTTCCATATGCTGGCTGAGAAGCTGGGAAGACGTACCGACGATATAATTAGCCGATTTACGGGTGATTTTGATTACGTCGTCGGCGACAAGACGATGACCTCGTTCAATCAGGTCAAGAGCGCATTCCGATTTACCGACGCCGGATTTGCCGGTATAGAGCAAACCGACGCCGTAAACGTCAACGAGAGTTCCGTGGACGGTTATAGTCGGGGCGAATTTATTGTCGAGATAAGCCGAAAGGCGGCTGATAAGTTCGGTCGTGGATAGTCTCGATGAAAAAACGGCGGTCTTTTTGCGGTCAGCCAGGGCCAGCATTTCTTTGGGCGGGACTATGCCTTTGGAAATTATTACCATCGGAGTATCGGGCGTAATAATATTCTCAAGATTCTTTACCAGTTTTTCCCGGGCAATACTGGTAACATAGGCCATTTCGGTCTGGCCCAAAATCTGGGTTCTTTTGGCGGGGAATCGTTCGAGAAAACCGCTCAGGGCCAATCCCGGGCGGAGAATTTCAGCCGTTTCGACTCGCTTTTTGAGCCCCCCCTCAGAATTGAGGAGAGTCAAAAGCAGAAAATCTTTTCGTTCATCAAATACGGTTTGGACCGTAATATCCGGCAAAGGCAGCCTCCTTAAAAATCAATCGCTTCGTCATCGGTTTTCGGCTTGGTGGCGTCAATCTGGGCGGATGCGATTTCTTTTGGATTTCTCCTTTTCAGCTTGCCCTTGTATTTTTTTATTTGAGTTCGCGCTTTATCAAACGCGGATTCAATGGAAACATACATATCGTCAGAATCTCCGGTCGAACGCAAAGTCTGCCCAAAAACATGAACGTTTAATTCAGCCATTTTCCGGTGCCGCTCCACATCAAGAATAAGATCACAGGAGATTATATTGTTAAAGAATTTTTGAAGATCGTCAAAGTTTTGCTGTGCCAAACCTTTAATTTCAGGCGTTAATTCAAAATGGCGAGCGGTAACCTTTGTATTCATATAACGGCCTCCTGTTTAATATTTGCCTAAAAACAGGCGAAGCAATTCGCCAAATTCTTTTAAACTCTGCAGATGGATATAATTTACCAAAGGGGAACCAACCGGGCCGATATTTTCCCGGAAAAAATTGATTTTGCACTGCTGTCCGCAAGGTTGCTATCGTGAGGATTACCTTTCTTGATAATATCATGCCTATATATTTTACGTTAAAGTATAGCAATCGCTGAAAATTTTATCAATTAATTTTTAATAGGCAGCCCCCCAAAAATACGCTACCAATCCCCCAAAGATATTAAACCGAACGGCGCCGGAAGCGGGCCGGAAGGATTTTAAGCTCTTCCCGGTATTTGGTAACCGTACGGCGCGCCAGTTTGATGCCTTCTTCCTGAAGTCGGCGAAAAATTTCCTGGTCTGAAAAAGGCTTTTCCGGATTTTCCGATTTAATAATTTCCTCAATCCGTTGCTTGACGGAGCGTTTTGACAATTCGCCGCCGTCGCTGCGGGGAATCCCGGTATTAAAGAAATATTTTATCTCAAGTACGCCGTGAGGCGTTTGTACATATTTTCCGTTGGAGACCCGCGAAATCGTCGCGACATTCATTTCGACTTTCTGTGCGATATCTTCCATAATGAGAGGTCTTAAAAACTCAACGCCCTTTTCGAAGAAATCAATCTGTTCCTCGACGATAGCCTCCATCACCCGGATCATTGTATTGCGGCGCTGGTTGATCGCGTTTAAAAGCCAGCGAGCCTGCTCCAGCTTTTGCCTAATATATTTCTTGGTGTCTTTGGGAGAAGTGCTACCCCGCCTGACCAGAGATCGATAGGACGGATTTATACGCAGAGTCGGCATATTTTTGTCATTATGAAATACTGCGAAACCATCTCCGACCCGCTCAATAACTAAATCCGGCATAATCGCCGCGGCCGCAGAATGGAACCGTCCATAAGCCGGGGTTGGCGACAGGGACTTTATTAAATCGAGGGCCGTCTGGGCTTTTTCGAAGGGAACGCCCATGATTTTGGATACCTGGAGTATTGATTTTTTCTCAAGGTCATAAAGATGCTCGTTGACAATGCGGTAGGCCAGAGAATTTTCAAGTCTTTTCTCCTTTAGCTGGGTCAGGAGGGATTCTTTTAGATCTTTGGAACCGACCCCGATCGGATCGAATTTCTTAATATACTCGAGTATGCGCTCAATTACTTCCTGAGAGACTTCCAGTTCCTCGGCCATCTCAGCGGGCATAACCACAAGGTATCCGGAAGAGTCGATATTTCCCAGAGTATATTGGCCGATTTCAAAATCTTCTTTGGATAATCTTAAAAAGGACAATTGTTCGAGAAGGTGATCATATAGAGACTTTTCCCCGGAAGTTGTGGCGAGAAAAATTTCCTCGTTTGATTCTTTCCTGTCTTTGAGCTTGTAATCGTATTCATCATTATGACGCAGATAATCGTCCCAGTCGATTTTTTCATTTTCGGAGTCATCGTCTTCTTTATCATCTGATTTGGCAACGTCAAACTCAACGTCTTGATCGAGTTCAGATTCCTCCTCGACCGATTCCTCAAGCAACGGATTAGTCGCAAGTTCATGGCGCAGAGTTTGTTCCAGCTTCAAAATAGGCATTTGAAGCATTTTCAAAGATTGAATTAACTGAGGTGCCAGGGTCTGCTTTAATTTGAGTTGAAGTCCTAATCTCATACAATATCTCGTTGCAATTTAACAGGTTCCGTATATCTTACATCTATTTCTATTATCGACCTATTTGCCTCAAACCTAATCGTTTGGTTTGATTTTGCTCAATTATTTGCCTAATTCAGTTTGAATTTATCTCCTAGATATACTTTTCGGGCATCTGGGTTCGACACCAAATAATCCGAAGTCCCGGCCGTCAGAATTTTTCCTTCACACATTATATACGCACGAGAACAAATAGATAATGTCTCTCTAACATTATGGTCGGTAATTAAAATACCGAGTCCTTTTTCAGTAAGTCTTTTTATAATTTTCTGGATATCCTCAACGGCAATCGGGTCAATTCCCGCAAAAGGCTCATCCAGAAGCATATACGACGGCTCAATAGCCATTGCACGGGTAATTTCAACCCGCCTTCGTTCCCCTCCCGATAAATTATATGCCTTGGATTTACGCAGATGAGAGATATCCAACTCGTCGAGAAGACTTTCTAATTTGGCTCGCCGGTCCTTACGGGATATATTCTGCAATTCCAAAATAGACAGAATATTATCCTCAACCGATAATTTGCGAAAGACCGAACTTTCCTGCGGTAAATACCCAATCCCCTTGCGAGCTCGCCGATACATCGGCATTTTGGTCATTCGCTCCTCACCAAGAAAAACTTCCCCCGATTCGGATTTGATAAATCCCATAATCATGTAAAAGGTTGTCGTTTTACCAGCCCCGTTGGGACCGAGCAAACCGACAACTTCTCCGGGCTTTACGTCTATCGATACGCCGCCGACAACCTTTCGGCGGCCGTAGATTTTCACCAGATTCTCAGCCTTTAATTCCGCCATACTTAAAAATATATATCAGTTTCCGAATCTAACAATAAAAAAGTTTTTATTTTCGCATATAATTTGCTTGAGCATGAAAAATAAATTAAATTTCCGATATTATTGACGTGAAAGTGTAAAAGAATTTAATAATTAATTAGGCAGTTGGAGAAGAGTTGATGAAATTATTCGTAAACGCGGGATTTGGTTTATTCATTGTATTGTTGATGTCGGTCGGATGCGAGAAGGCTCCCGAAAATGATCTCGACCGCATAGGATGGGAATTGGAGAGGGGAAATTATTCGGCGGCCGAAAAAATTGCAAATGACTACAGAAGCGCCGACAGTCTCAGTGCCGAAGCGATCTATTGCCGGGCACTATTGAATGAATATCAAGGGTTGGAATGGGATGCGTTAATTGGCTATCTTGATGCCGCACCTCGTGACGCCGGATTTTTACCGGCCATGGAAAAATTTACTCAACTTGCGATCGAGTTAAATTATTTTCAAAACGGCCACCTGATGAATCGCATCCTCATGAGGAAATATCCGGAAAATTATAAATACGATCTTTATGCCGCCGGCTTATTCATGCGCCAGAACATTTTTGATAGCGCCCAATTTTATATTGATCAGGCCGCCGCGAAAACACCTGAAAGCAAAATGATTTCCCTGGCAAAGACCGACCGGACATTCCGTATGGGAGACGAAGCAGAAATAAAAATAGCTCTTGCGGAATTATCAGAATTGGAGTTTGAAACCGAAGAGCAGTTTAATTATTTGATTGATCTTTATAGATATCTAAACCTGGGCGATTCGGCGCTTCATTACGCCCGTCAATGGTCACAAAACAACCCCGACAATATTCAATTGAAACTAAGGCTAATCAAATCATTAATCGATGAACGCCGACCGAACGAGGCTTTGTCATTATCCCGAGAATTAACTGACAGATATGACAATTGCGGTCCTGCTTACGTATCCACCGCTTATGCCGAAAGAATGCTGGGTAATTACGGTGATGCCGAAATAGTATTTAATAAATTCATGGAGCCTTATATCAACACACCGCCGGCGTATGAATTAAAGGCAAAATATTATTCCTTTTTCAACGATACGATTTCTGCCATCACCCATTTAAAAGTCGCTTTTGATTTAGCGGATAATTTGCGCTATCCGGACGATTATCTGAGTCATCTTTTTGTACCGTTGATAAGCGGTCTGCTGGCCGACCTGCAGTTGGACGATGCCCATACCCGGTATTTGAATTTTGCGGATGTCTTCACCGATCTTCCTGACATGAATTTTTTCAAAGCCCATTTGATGTATGCGTCCGGAGATGTAAAAGATTCCGCGATTATAATTGTTGATGATAGCGTCTCGCTCAAATGGGACGATCAGGAATGGCTGGAGTTGGCGGCCGGGTATTATTTCAGACTACGCATGTTTGATGAAGCTAAACGCCTGTATCAGAGGTTGCTTGAGTTCCCTCATTATAAGCCTGAATATTATTCCCAATTGAGCAAAATATATTTGAAGTATAATGACTATGATACCGCCGTTGATTTATTCAAGCGATTGCCATTCAGACTGCAAAATGATATCGAGTTTCTGGAAACGCACCTCGAAGTATATCAAGAAAAAAATGATTGGGATAATGCCAAATCGATAGCGGAAGTTTTATACACACGGAGCGGGGATTATGTCCCGTATCTAACTGCCTTATCAGAGATATATGTAGAATTGGGATTGCCGGATGAAGGGTACGATTTATTAAAGGATTTTGTCGTGCGCTATCCCGATGAATCGGAAAGTTATTTCCTTAAAGCCCAATTTGAACATGGCCAGGGCATGACCGATTCGGCCTATGATAATTTGCATAAAGCATTGGCGCTTGACACCGCCAACGGTCAGGCTCTTGATTTGTTGGGCGCCTGGTACCTCGACCAGGGTCAAACCGATTCGGCCATGGCGTGTTTTAATAAAGTGGTTGATATGAAATGCCATAGCGGATACGCCTATTATCATTTGACCAAACACTATTTGGAAACGGGCGAAAACCTTAAGCGGGCCGAGGGTATGGCGGTTTACGCACTTCATTATTATCACGATAAGCGGGCGGCTTATCTGCTCATCGGAAAAGTTTACACCGCGATTGAAAAATACAAGCTGGCTCGATTGCAATTTTACAATGGAACGATTTTATTTCCCAAAGACGCGGAGTTGAATTTCTATCTTGGTAAAACCTTTGTAAAGTTGGAAAATAGTATTGAAGCTCGGAAATATCTGCAGACGGCTTTACAGCTTGATTTGCAATCACCGCTTAAGGAAGAAGCGGAGAGTCTCATGAATGAATTATAGCATACCTAATACATATATAAAAAGGCCGGATTATTTCCGGCCTTTTTTATATCTTTTTGCGTAGATGTTTTCGCCAAGTTTTTGATAAGGGACGGCGTTGGCCGTCAACTCCGATATTTCTCCGCGCATAAATTGAAAATAGGCCGCACCCGCGATCATGGCCGCGTTATCGGTGCATAGATTAAGAGGCGGGTAGATTAACCGTACTCCCATAGAATGACACATATCCGACATTTTTTTACGTAATCTTGAATTCGCCGCGACTCCGCCTGAGATAGCGAGGATTTCAGGGGTGGTTTTATTCAGCGCGATTTTTGATTTTTTAACCAAAACATCAATCGTTGCCTCCTGAAAAGAAGCCGCTATATCAGCTTTTTGTGCTTCGAGCTCGTCCCGTGATAACTTCTGAACATATAATGCTACCGCTGTTTTTAATCCTGAATACGAAAAGTCAAGAGAATTTTTTTTTAGAACTGCTCGAGGAAATTTTATAAAATCCGGGTTCCCTTCCCGAGCCAATTTGTCTATCGCGGCTCCCCCCGGATATCCCAGTCCGAGAATTTTGGCGACTTTGTCAAAGGCTTCACCAGCGGCGTCGTCGAGAGTTTTACCCAATACTGTGTATTTCCCCATTTCCATTACATCGATCAACATGGTATGTCCGCCGGAAACAAGCAGAGTCAAGAACTTTCCGCAAACATCATGATGAGCCAGCAAATTAGCGGCAATATGTCCCTCCAGATGATTTACGGCACAGAAATCTTTACCGGAGGCGTAAGCCATCGACTTGGCCGCTGTCAGTCCGACCAGTAACGCACCGACTAATCCGGGTCCGTAGGTGGCGGCAAAAATATCAATATCATTCAAAGACATGTTTGCTTCGTTCAGGGCCTCGTTAATAATAGGAATGAGTTTCTTTATATGTTCGCGGCTGGCGAGTTCGGGAACAACGCCTCCGTATTTTTGATGTATCTCCTGAGAATAAATGCAATTGGATAATATTTTTCGACCGTCCCGGACAACGGCCGCGGAGGTTTCATCGCATGAAGTTTCTATGCCGAGAACGATCATGGTGTAATAACGACCCTGATTGAATCGGGTATAATTTTCACTATCGAAAAATTCGGAGGTAAGTCCACTTGGGGGACAGCGTATCCTGCCAACGCGTCGGTCGGTAAATCGATCTGAGCCGTTAATGAAGATGTTACGAGCGAATCAAAATAAGATTCGGGCCCGCTAACAACTAAGCTTATTGTGGCCGGATCCAATATGATTGTTTTATCGTTGATTGCTTTTTCAATGCTTACCTGAACGGAATCGATACGTCGTGATAATATCCGGTCGATATTGATGTTCACCGTGGCGGAATCGTGCCCAAACGTAATCTGGGCATCGGAGGAAACTTCCAGTTTGGCATTGTAAGAAACTGGCTCATCGACATTATCAATTATTTTCGCTTCGGTAAATACGGAATCAATTTGCCTGAGCACCGACGCCGGTCCCGTTATCATCACCTCGGACGGTTCAATAGACAGAGTGCCTTTTACGACCATATAATCCTCATCGGGCACTACCGCCAGGAGGGATGCGATCGGCCTGTACGCCGAATCGACGCGATCCAGTTGAACCCGCGCTTCGGGAGAATTAACAATTTCCAAAAGACTAATACCCTCGGAACGAACCAGGGCAATCGTTTCGAGGTTGTATATAAAATTATTATAACCTCGTTTTAGCCGACCTCCTCGGAGTCGCAATCCGTCCTCTTTCCAATCGTTTCGGAGAAGAATACTCCCATCGGCCTGAACTTTAACCGTAAGCGATTCGGGCCATGCCGTAATCGCCGCCAGATCATCCGGGAACTCGAAGACTTTCAAGGGCAATGAAATATCGTATTCATATTGCTTCTGGCTAACGACATTGAACCACAAGAGCACCGCCAGCAGAAGAGCCGCCAGTTTGATCACAATATTTAGCATGGAGCCGGACATAAATTTCTTCTAATTTCTTTTTATTAAACGGAATAAATTACTATCCAACACTATTTGTTATAAATAGCGTAACGCGATTGATCCCTCCATTGGGATAGTGTATGATCATCAAATCAGCCCGATTATCATTGTTGAGGCGTACCGGCTTTAAGATATCCGGGTCGGTAATGTCAATTACCAGAAACGCCCTGCCTTCAAGATATTCTTCGGTAGAACCGGAATAAAACAATAGTTGGCTGCCTCCGTCCGCCGTGATAAGGTCCGGCAGACCGTCACCGGTAAAATCCGCCGACCAATCCAAACGGAACCCCCCGACCGGATTGGCCCGGTCAAAATCGAGACGACAGGTAATCTTGCGGCGCACCTCGGGGTCATCGGGAAGCCTCCCCAAGTTATCAATCGGGTAAATCAAAAGGTGCAGGTCGGTTTTGTTGGAAATCATCTTTTTAACGGTTGACATAATTCCCAGTTCAATCGCAGGAATCACCAGTTCCAGACCGATACGATTGTCAAAGTTGTCGATAATAAGATTTCCGCAAATATCGGTTAACGAGATAGATTGGGTTGGGTTGACATTGCCGCTTCGTAATAAACTCGCGTCATAAAGCGAAACTTCGGTTTCTGCCTCCGATAGCCCCCCCTTCGATTGACAGCTAATCAGGTCAAGATAGCCGTCGTTATTGACGTCAGCCATAGCCGCCTGGCAGATATTATCATGAGTTAACTCACGAAACCGGTATTGAGTGCTCACCTGATTATCGAATTCTCCATTACTGCCTTGCGTAAATATTTGCAATCGGTCCGGCCACAATAGATAGATATCATACCGGCTGTCACCGTTACTATCACCGGAATATATTTTGGGAAAAGTAAAAGAATAAACGACCGGGGATGATACAAATAATTTAATTGACGATTCCGCCGCCTGAATATCATGCGAAAAATCAAGCCTTGATGATCGCGAGAATTTGTTTCCCGAATATGTCCAGACTTCATAACCGTCCATAACCGGCATCAGCGCGATATTTTTATCCGGCAATGAATAAATAAACTCATGAGATAAAATTCTATTTTTTATCCCCCCGATAAATACTGTCGCGACCTGGGCGGTATGCCGGGGCTGGTCTCGGAAACCATTGCTGTCGTATTCGAAAACCCACATGCCCTCGCTGTCGATTATATGAATTTCTGTTTTTCCATCGGTATTTAAATCGGCGCACTGCGCCATATTAACCGAAGCGGATAACAAAATTTTTTGGCTGGGACCGGGAGGGAATCTTCCCGATTCTCGCTGAATAAAAACTAAAATCGACCGTTGTCCAAAGTCCTCATTAATGAAAAAGGCCAGATCGGTTCGCCCATCACCGTTAAAGTCACCTTCACGGCTCCCCAAAATCGTGCCGTTGACGTCGATTTCCTGCTGGTTAAAAAAATCATCATCGGCCGCGAACAAATGACCGGAAAACCCGACCATTATCAGTATAACTATCCCGACCAGTGAATTAGCATATTTCAATTTGCCGCCACCTTTTAAAACTTCTTTTTCAGAATATCGAGTATATAACATACGAAAATTTTGAATGCGATTCAATTATTTTTGAAATTAGTGTACCTCCTCAATCAGGACGCCTTGTATTACCTTATATTAAAAAGACCGATTTGGGGTCCATTTGTGGCAGGTTTTCTTATAAAAAGGCTTTTTCTTATTAGCCAAATTGATCAAATATTCCGTCTCTTGCATTCAAATAAGCAAAAACGATAACGCATTTGACTAATTTAATTGAACTTATTCAACGTTTTGAACGTCGTAATAGGAAATAACAACTGACCGTACGGTGTAGATTTTTGGCATCATGAAATCTTATTAGAGGTATTTTATGAACAAGAAAATTATCCAGTTTTCGCTTTTTGTTGTTCTGTTGTTTGCAACGTTAGCCTTTTCTCAGGAAGAATATGACGTTAAAGTCACTCAACTTACCGATAATCTGTTTTTGCTAATTCCGCAAGTTTATGTTGCTCACCCCACTATAATCGCATCAATAGGACCGGATGGCGTGCTACTCGTTGATACCGGAATCAAAGAAACCGCGCAGGTTTTAAAGAAAAAACTCGATAGCCTGGGGAATGGAAATCCGAATATTATCATAAATACGCATGCCCATATAGACCATACCGGAGGCAATGCCTTTTTTGGTGATTCTCCTACTGTGATTGCCCATAATATCCTCAGAAAAAGATTGAAAAGCTCCAGTTTTATCTCGTGGGAGTTTCCCGACGCAACCTTGCCCGATATTTTAATTTACGATTCATTAACAATATTTTTTAACGGCGAAGAAATATCGATTATTCCTTTTGAAGGGAGCCATAGTGACAATGATGTCATTGTATTTTTCAAAAAATCTCGAATTGCCTTTATTGGTGACATCATGTACGGATTTGGATTCCCGTCTTATGATAAGTTAAGCGGCGACGTTTTGAAATACCCGGATGTGCTCGAAAAAGTAATTAATTATTTGCCTGAAGACGCCAGGATAATACCCGGCCATGGACATGAATGTAATTTGGAAGAATTTAGGGGATATCATAATATATTAAGCAAAACCATTGAAGCGGTAAGCGAGGCCGCCTTCCGGGGTAGAACCCTGGAGCAAATGCAAGAAGATAAAATCCTGAATGCCTGGGATTCATTAGGACAGGGCGAAATACCCACCAATAAATGGATTGAGTCAATCGTCTATTGTCTGGATGAAAACCGACCGAGAAAATCGCTTGTTGAGCCGCTGTACTTGGCTCTGAAAAATAATGGCATCGATGGTGCCGTTGCAAAATTCCATGAGTTAAAGAGAACTGCAGAAAAGGAATATGCTTTCACTCTCGCGGCGTTTAATATCGTTACCTATTATTTATTGGATCGCGAAAGATATGAAGATGCCCGGAAAATACAGACCCTGGCCAGTGAGGAATACCCCGACTCCTGGGTTGTATTTTATATGCTCGGAGAAATTTATTCAGCAGAGGGCGATAAAGAAAATGCCCGGAAATATTTCAAAAAGTCAATAGAGATCGATGCGAACAATCCATACATTTCTGAACTTGAAAGAATGATTAAAGAATTGTGATAGTTTAGCGCAAAAGTTAATCGAGCCGATTGCGATAATCACTAAATAAAAAAATGGAAACTCTTGCTCCAATATCCGTAATATATCTTATTAGGATGGGCTTATTGTAATCGCAAGGGCAACATATGATCAAAGTTGAAAATCTGAAAAAATCTTTTGGCGAAATTACCGCCGTTGATGAAATTTCTTTCTCGATTGAGGTCGGTGAAGTCTTCGGGCTTCTGGGTCCTAACGGAGCCGGCAAAACGACAACGATAAATATGATTGTCGGAGTCTTGAAACCTGATTCCGGGACCGTCAATATCAACGGCGAAGCCGATCCGACCAAGGCCGAAATCCGCCGTCAAATAGGAAACTCGCCTCAGGCGATCGCCTTATACGAAGGGCTCACCGCTAAGGAAAACCTGGAGTTTTTGGGGCGGTTATATCGACTATCGGGGAAAAAGCTTAAAGAGCGGGTCGAATGGGCGCTCGAATTCGCCGGTTTGACCGAACGACGCAAAAGCAAGGTCGCTACTTTCTCGGGCGGGATGAAAAGACGATTAAATATGGCCGGAGCTCTGGTTCACGATCCCCCCGTTTTACTTTTTGATGAGCCGACTGTCGGCGTTGATCCGCAATCGCGAAATATGATTTTTGACAGCATTGAGGGGCTTAAAAAGCAGGGTCGGACTATCGTTTATACTACGCATTACATGGAAGAAGCTCAGAGATTATGCGACCGGGTCGCGATAATGGATAACGGCAAGATACTGGCTATGGGTGATGTTGACGATTTGACCGCTCAATATGGTGGTAAGGCGATAATCGAAGCCGAAGTTGAAAACAAGGCGGAGATTCCAAACAATTTTCCCGGTGAATATGATGGCAATCGGTTGAAGATTGAAACTTCTGACCCGATGAAAGACCTGGCGCGGCTGGCGCAGGCTGGACTGAAATTTAAACATTTACGCGTCGATAGGCCCAATCTTGAAAAAGTATTTTTAAGCCTGACAGGAAGGAACCTGAAAGACTGATGGGAATTCTGTTTACACTCGCGGTCAAAGATCTCAGGATTCTCTTCCGTGAGAAATCTTCGATCTTCTGGGTTCTTGGTTTTCCGCTAATGATTGCCCTGTTCTTTGGCACGATTTTTTCCGGAGGCGACGGAGAAGTCAGCGGGATGAAAATCGCCGTCATCGACGAAGACCAGAGCGATTATTCCAAAGACTACATAGACGAAATCAGCAGCTTGTCTGCTCTGCGGGTAAGCCAGATGAGTCGCGACAGCGCCGAAGCCAAAGTCCGGCAGGGTAAACTCTCGGCAGTGGTGACTTTCAAAAAAGGTTTCGGCCAATCGCTGGGGATGTTCTCCGATGAACCGCTTATGGAAATCGGTATCGATCCCGCGCGCAGGCTAACGGCGGGATACCTTCAAGGGCTTTTGACTCGTTCGCATTTCACGCTTCTCCATAAACGCTATATGAACTTTGATACCTGGCGCGGTGATCTCGATAGCCTCAGTGCCGGGATGGAAACCTGGGATATTGACGAAGAAACTAAAAGCTCCGCCCAAAAAGTCGTCGGCTCTCTAAAAGATTTCACTTACAACATCGAGGAGAAGACCTCGGGGGCATCCGATTGGGCCGATACCGCCGGAAGCGATGAGCAATTTAATCTGTTCCCAATGAAAATGACGGCCATTACCAACGATGACATCGGTCCGCGTTCGCCGTTTGAAATTACATTCCCTTCGTCGCTTTTATGGGCGTTGATAGGCATATCGGCCGCTTTCGCGGTCTCGATTGTCAAAGAAAGAACGGCGGGAACGTTTTTGCGCCTGCGAATCGCGCCGATTTCGCGCGGGCAGATCTTGGCCGGAAAAGGTCTGGCGGCTTTTCTGGCTAGTACTATAGTCTGTATCGTTCTCCTTGGGATAGGAAATATCGCTTTTGGAGTTAGAGTAAGCGATCCGGTTATACTTGCGATAGGCGTCATTTCGGCGGCGTTTTGCTTTGTGGGATTGTCGATGCTGATAAGCGTCCTGGGTAAAACCGAAGAGTCAGTCGGCGGCGCGGCGTGGGGAGTTTTAATGGTCGCGGCCATGACCGGCGGCGGCATGATTCCGGTAATGTTTATGCCTTCCTGGTTGCTAACGGTCAGCCACGCCAGCCCGGTCAAATGGGGTATTCTGGCCATCGAAGGCGGTGTCTGGCGCAATTTTTCATACACCGAGATGATGCTTCCGGTGGGAATGCTCGTCGGTATTGGAGCCGTTTCGTTTATTGTAGGCACAACGATTTTGGCCAAACGCGACGCCTGATAATGATTTTTGAAAATGGGTTTGTTTCCTCAAATTAACGTTTTGGGGCATATCAACTCGGTGGTGATTCTTAACACACCCCGCCCCTTCGGGGCACCCCTCTCGAGAGGGGAACAGCAAAAAGTCTGTTTTTGGCTGTCGCGTAATTTATCTGAATTTTTGCCAAGGCGTTGGTCATATATCTTATTCTACCTTAATGTTTTTTTGTTATTCCCGCGAAGGACCCGAAGGGGTCGTTGCGGAAATCCAGAATGGTTTTAATTTTACTGGATTCCCGACTCGTCCGGCTTTCGCCGGACTCTCGAGAATGACAGTCGAAAACCTGTTCCCCTGAAAGATCCGAAGGGGTCTTTGCGGGAATTCAGAGAAGTTATCCACATTTTCAATTTGGTAAATTCTTTATAATGGCATGCACCTGTTATGCTTATAGCAAATTGGGTTCGTTTTGTCCTTTTTAGTACTTTAGCACCAATCCTTCCCCCATTAATAATCACTCATTGATGATTTACTTTCATCTATATAATGGGGTTGATTTCGGAAATTGCAGTGGAGTTAGTGGATAATTGAAAATTTCGCAGGAAGTCGCGCGAGCTCTTTGTAGGTCGAAACCCCTGTGGTTTCGACATTTAATTTGATATTTCTCTATAATTATTTTATTATATTACATGACGAACATCCGCCGATATTTTTCTCCCGGTCAAGTATATTTCCTGACGCATGTCACCTATAAGCGAAAACCAATATTAATCGATAATGCGGATTTATTAAAAACTGCAATTTATGATGTAAAAACGGATACGCCCTTTGAAATAATCGCATTCGCTATCATGCCCGATCATTTTCATATAATTATCGATCCCGGCAAATCCAATTTATCCACAATATTTAAAAGGATAAAATTGAAATTTTCGACGAATTATAGGAAGGCACTAACTATAAAAAGTGGACGCATATGGCAAAATCGTTTTTGGGATCATCAAATAAGAAATCAGGATGATTTGAACGCTCACATTGATTATATCCATTACAATCCGGTTAAACATGGCTTGGTAAATGATCCATTTGTTTATAAACATTCGTCATTGCCGGAATTTTATGACCAAGGTTTATATGGCAGAGATTGGGGAGTCAAATTGGATTTAATATTTGAAGGTGAATTCGGTGAATAAAAATATTGTCGAAACCTCCTCCGCTTCGCCCCGCAGGGGCTTCGCTTCGGACCTTCGGCAGGGGTTTCGACCTACAAAATTAAACTTTCATCTAGATGATGGGGATGATTTCTAATTTGTGAGGTAGTTATAAATTACACTTGAGAGGCGGTGATGATTTTCAGAGCATGTTTAATATAAATAATTCTCTATAATTGTCAACCCCAATATTAATAAATTCTCATCCCCCCAATTCATTTTTCAAAAACTGGCCGGTGTATGATTTCTTGACCTTGGCGACTTCCTCAGGCGTTCCCGACGCGACCACCATCCCGCCATCGTCGCCACCCTCGGGACCGAGATCGATAATATAATCAGCCGTTTTTACCACATCCAGATTATGCTCGATAACCAAAACGGTATTACCCCGCTCAACCAATTCCTGCAGCACCCCCAGAAGCATCTTAATGTCCTCAAAATGAAGTCCCGTCGTTGGCTCATCGAGAATATACATCGTTTTGCCGGTCGCGATTTTGGAAAGCTCGGTCGATAGTTTGACCCTCTGCGCTTCGCCTCCCGATAACGTCGTCGCCTGCTGCCCCAGACAAATATATCCCAACCCGACGTTTTTAATCGTCTGGAGCTTGCGCCGTATCAGCGGAATATTGGTGAAAAACTCCAGCCCCTCATCGGCGGTCATAGCCAGCACATCGGAGATGTTTTTGCCTTTATAAGTAATCTCCAGCGTTTCCTTGTTATACCTTTTGCCCTTACACTCCTGACAGGGTACATATACATCCGGCAAAAAATGCATCTCGATTTTGATAATGCCGTCGCCCTGGCATGACTCGCATCGCCCCCCTTTGACGTTGAACGAAAACCGCCCCGGCATATACCCGCGCACCTTTGATTCGGGCAGGTTGGCATACAATTCCCGTATCGGCGTAAAGACTCCCGTATATGTCGCCGGATTTGATCGCGGCGTGCGTCCGATAGGCGACTGGTCGATATCGATAACTTTATCGATATTTTGCAGTCCCCGAATCGAACCGTATTCCAGCGGCGCCTGCCGCGAACGATAGAACTGCCGCGCCATTATCCGGTACAACGTCTCATTTATAAGCGTCGATTTCCCCGAACCGGAAACGCCGGTGACGCAAATAAAAAGTCCCAGAGGAATATCAACCGATATTTTTTTCAGATTATTCCCGGCCGCCTTAAAAAGTCTGACCCGTTTGCCGTTACCGTTTCGCCGTTCTTTGGGAACAGGGATTGATTTTTTGCCCGATAGATATTGTCCGGTCAATGATTTGGAATTGCGCTTGATAGCCGTCGGTTTTCCTTCGGCGATAACATGCCCGCCCTGCTTGCCGGCGCCCGGACCCAGATCAACAACATAATCGGCTGACAGGATGGTTTCCCTATCATGCTCGACGACAAGAACGGTATTGCCCAAATCCCGCAGTTCATTGAGCATTGTCAAAAGGCGATGATTGTCGCGTTGATGAAGCCCGATCGACGGTTCATCGAGAATATACAATACTCCCACCAGACGCGAACCGATCTGAGTCGCCAGCCGGATTCGCTGCGCCTCGCCGCCCGATAAAGTCGACGCCGGCCGCGACAGAGTCAGATAGTCCAAACCGACGTTGACCAGAAATCCAAGACGTTCCCGCAACTCTTTGAGAATCTGGCGGGCAATCATCTCCTTGGTTTTAGTCAGTTTCAACTTATCAAAAAAGACTTTGACATCTTTGATAGACATCCCGGTCAGATCATGGATATTGGTTTTATTGATCAGAATCGACAACGCTTCCCGGCGCAGGCGCGTCCCATGACAGGCCGGGCAATCGGTTATCGACATAAAATTTTCAATCCAGACCCTGATGCCGTCGGATTCGGTTTGCTTATATCTCCGCTCCAGATGTTTGACAACGCCCTCGAAATTCGACTCGTACTGCCCCGAACCCCGTCCGTTGGAATGCTCATACTGAAACTTTATCTTTTCCCGTCCGGAACCGTCCATCAATATTTCCTGAATTTTTTTAGGCAATTTGTTAAACGGTGTTGTCATCTTGAATTTGTAATGCTCCGCCAATCCCTTGAGCATATAACGGTACCAGTTGGCTGAATCGGATGCCCACGGCGAGATGGCTCCATTCAAAAGAGATTTATTCGGGTCGGGAACAATCAATTCCGGATCAACTTCCATCTTTGTTCCGAGGCCTCCGCACGACGGGCAGGCTCCGTAAGGGGAGTTGAACGAAAACAGCCTGGGAGCCGGTTCTTCATACGAGATATTGCAATTGAGGCAGGCGTACTGTTCCGAGAACAGGTATTCCTTATCTTTGGCCTGGATAATAACCGTCCCCTGAGCGACTTTCAAAGCCGTCTCCAATGAATCGGTTATCCGGCGCACCGACCGGGAGCGGACGACAAGCCGATCGACAACGGCCTCGACCGTATGCTTTTTCTTCTTGTCCAATTCGATTTCGTCTTCGACTTCATAAATCTTACCGTCAACGCGTAAACGAATGAATCCCTGGCGGCGAGCCTCATCGATAATTTCCCGATGTTCGCCTTTGCGGCCCCGCACCAGAGGCGCGAGGATAATAATTTTAGTCCCGTTCTCAAAGGACATGACCGAATCTACAATCTGACTGGCCGACTGCTGGGTAATCGGTTTGCCGCAATTGAAGCAATGAGGCGTCCCGACGCGGGCGTACAAAAGACGCAGGTAATCATAAATTTCGGTGACGGTTCCCACTGTTGAGCGGGGATTGCGGGCCGAAGTTCGTTGTTCGATCGAAATCGCCGGAGACAATCCTTCGATAAAATCGACATCCGGTTTTTCCATCAACCCCAGAAACTGGCGAGCATAGGCCGACAACGATTCCACGTATCGCCTTTGCCCTTCGGCATAAATCGTATCAAAAGCCAACGATGATTTCCCCGACCCGGACAAGCCGGTGATGACGCACAATTTATTACGCGGAATCCTGACCGAAATATTTTTTAGATTATGCTCCCGCGCCCCTTTTATAAATAAATACTGCGAGTCGGCCATTTTTTTCTCGATTCACCCGTCTATTTTCATATTTTTACGCAACCCGGAAATATAAGACAAAAACACACTCTGGGCAAAAGCTATTTTTAAATCATATAAGAATAAAGACAGGTAAATGAGAATCACTTATTTTGGAAAAAAATCAATACCGGTCCCGGCTTCGAGAATCGCGGTTATCTTCCCGTTTATCAGCTCCGGCGAAATCAATTCGCAAAATCCGCCCTTCGAATTCCTGGCCATTCAATTCATCCATGGCCTCAACCGCCCCATCAGTTGTTTCGAATTCGATAAAGGCGATCCCGCGGTCGCTCAGGAGACTAATTGATTTGATTTCACCGAACTGCCCGAGCAGTTCGCGAATCTGATCTTCGGTAATGGAATAACTCAAATTCCCAACATATAGCTTGTTTATCGGCTGCCCCGGTTTCAAAGGCGGCTGAGCTTCGGCAACCCGTAAATTTCGCCCCATAAACTCAGACCCGTCAAGCCCTTCTATGGCCTTAACGGCATCGGCACTGCTTTTGAATTCAACGAATCCAAAACCGCGCCCCTCGACTATATTTACGTTAGTCAATTCACCAAACTGACCGAACAATTCGGACAGTTGCCGCCGATCAACCAGATAATTCAGATTCCCCACGTAAAGTTTGCTGCTTTGCATACATCACCCGGTTCTGTCGTCATCTGCATAACTATTTTATGAAGTGATGAGAAACGGCCGCCATAAGGGTCCCCACAGCCGGTATTTCATTATGCAATAACGTGCTCTTCTTTATTATTGGGGATAAGTTAATCCAAGTTTAGCTGTTCGTCAAGGAATTTTTTATAAAGATATTTTGGGTATGACAGAACTTACGGGATATTATTTATCGTTTTTTTGAGCGGATTTCCTCGGCTCGTTGAGAATATTCGCGTGCTTCTTTCTTCCGCCCCATTTTATCATATAAATATGCCATGCTCTCAAATAGGCTTGCTATATTGGGATGATTGGCTGGGAGCGTCTTTTCCAATATCTTTAATGCCTGTTTATATAATTCTTCCGCCTCCTCATAACGACCCATCGATTTATATAACAAGGCAAGATTGTTCAGGTCTGTCGCATAATCGGGATGCTCTTCGCCGATTGTCTTTTTGTCTATTTCAATCGCCTGCAATAAATATTCTTCCGCCTTCTCATATCGACCCATTGATTCATATACACCGGCAAGATTGCTCAGGCATAGAGCATAATATGGATGTTCTTTGCCCATTACCTTTTTAACTATCTTAAGGGCTTGCTTATAAAAATCTTCAGCCTTCTCATAACGGCCCATCGATTTATATAACAAAGCAAGATTGTTCAGGCGTATTGCGTAATACGGATGTTCTTCGCCAATCGTCTTTTTTCCTATCTCCAGAGCCTGTTTATATAATTTTTCCGCTTCCCCATAACGACCCATTAGGTTATACACATTTGCAAGATTGTTCAGGCGTATCGCGTAATTCGGATGCTCTTCGCCGATTGTCTTTTTGTCTATTTCAATGGCTTGCAAATAATATTTCTCCGCTTCCTCATAACGACCCATTGATTCATACACACCGGCAAGATTGTTCAGGTCAGTCGCATAATCGGGATGTTCCTCGCCGATTGTCTTCTTGTCGATTTCAATCGCCTGCAAATAATATCTCTCCGCTTCGTCATAACGACCCATTGATATATAAACATTAGCAAGATTGTTCAGGCGGGTCGCATGACCGGGATGCTCTTCACCAATGGTCTTTTTATCAATTTCAATCGCCTGTAAATAATATCTCTCCGCTTCCTCATAACGACCCATTGATTCATATACACCGGCAAGATTATTCAGGTCAGTTGCAAAGCCCGGATCTTCTTCGCCAATAGTTTTCTTGTCTATCTCCAACGCCTGCTTGTATAATTTTTCCGCTTCCTCATAACGACCCATTGATTCATATAACAGGGCAAGATTGTTCAGGCAGGTCGCGATTGCGATTTCCTGATTGTTTTCGTCATTTTCGAGTTTGGCAATTATCTGTTCGTATAGTGGAACTATCAAGTCCCATTGTGCGGCATCGTCGAATTTATCTACCCTATTAGTAAACCAGGCACAATAATCGCCAATATCTTTAGAATATTGACCGTGATAAAACGCTTCTTCCAATGCTGCCTTTTGTTCATCGGTGATGTTCTTTATATCAATTTTTTTCAATTTGGCGTCATAATGCTCAAACAGCTTTAAATGGGAATTAACATAGTATTCCGTTTTGTCCTTTTCATCATCTTTAAGTACGTTTTCCTGTAAATGCTTCCGCATCAACTCGTGCATGACGCATATTCCGGAATTTTCGTGATGCGTTATAAATGAATAGTGCGGTAAATCAAATATCTCGACCCCGTGGAATCTTTGTGGGAATTTTCCGCTCAGATATTCGAATATCTTGCTATCCCATTTCCTGGCCGAGGACAAAATCTTAAATGCCTTAAGATGATTGGAATCCATACCGCGCGTAAACTGAGTTAATATCTTCTTATGAGTTCCTCCAAAATCTTTCGGAGTCGGCTCACGACCTTCGTTTTTCTTAATATTGTGAAACCTACGGGCCTCAAGTTCTATATAAAACGGAACGCCTTTGGAAGCATCGTATATCTTTTCTTGTATTTCCTTGTCGTCAATTCCCTGCGATAGAAAATATTCAACCGCGTATTTCTTTTCCAGATCTTTCAAGTCATGCTGTTCCAGCCGCTCGTCAATCCAGAATTTATCTTTGTTCGTCCAGGTCATTTTTTGCCGTCCGGTGATGACCAGCATCGTCCGAGGTAGATTTTTGGCAAGAGTTTGCACCCATTCGTCAATATCAACCGTCGCAGAATCGGGGCGTTTTGTGCCTGTCAGCATCTCGTAAGTATCCAGAAATATTACCGACGGCAAACCGGTTTTTTCAAAATGCAGGCGCAAATCTTCACCGAGAAGAAGCGGTAAATCATTCAGGATTTCAAAAGGTTGTTTATGTTGAAACGATTGCAACAAAATTATACTTCGCTCTTTTCCCAATTTCTTTAAATCCTGGTATCCTTTACCGACGAATTTCGCTATTTTGGGCAGGAGACCAATAATCGGAAATTCTCCTGCCATCAAGCTAATATCGGCCATTATTTCGGATTTTTCCAGAAACGGAAAATCATTCTTATTCAATGCGACATCAGGATTTGCTTTTTTCAAATAAGTCGCGACGCCGATTTCGAGAGCCAGACAATCAACTTTGTGTTTTTTCGATAAATTTCGTCGAATAACCGACAGGGCCGTTTCAATATGCTGATACGATGGATTCTGAAAATCAACATCTGCCCAAACGGCATCCGGGTAGACATTTTCCAACTCCTTTATAAGTTCACCCTTCAAAGCCGTTTTGCCGATTCCGGACACGCCGTGAAATACCAGCACTTTCGAATCGCCGCTCTCGTCGCCGACCACCGTCGTCCCGAATTTCTCAGTCAGGGCATCCTGAAATATTTTTATCTCTTTTTTTCGCCCGACAAATATTTTCTTGCGTCTCGGCGAGGGTGCATCTTCAATTTTTCGTTTGGTCGCCGCCATGATATCTCCCCTGCATTTCCATACCGAATCAAGAACGCTAAACATTCAACAATAAATTATTTTATCAAAAAGTCAATACAGTTTCTTAAAATTGTATGAATATAAATTAATAACTGATGATACGGGCCAACGCCGGATGCTACTGAATACTATTCAACCCGTTCAAGGCCGCGACTTTGTAGGCTTCCGACATGGTCGGAAAATTAAAGACGGTATCGATGAAATATTCAATCGTCCCCCCGAAAGTGATCACCGCCTGCCCGACATGAATCAAATCGGCGGCGCTTTCGCCGATAATATGCACCCCGTATAATTTTTTTGTATCGGGACAAAATATCAACTTGAGAATGCCGTCATGATCGCCCGAAATCTGACCCCGTGCCAGTTCATAAAACCGGGCCGTACCCGTTTCGTACGGGATGCCTTTGGCGCTGAGACTTTCCTCGGTCTCGCCGACAATCGAAACTTCCGGGATGGTATAAATGCCGTAGGGCAACAATGTATTGAGTTTGGTTTCCGATTTGCCGAAGGCGTGACGCGCCGCCAGCCGTCCCTGGTCCATCGACACCGAAGCCAGCGAAGGAAATCCGATAACATCACCGACGGCGTATATTTTGCCGATCCCGGTTTGAAAATTCTCATTGACTTTTATCAGGTTTCGCTTATCGAGTTTTATCCCCAGCTCTTCCAGCCCCATACCGGGGGTATTGCCCGTCCGACCCATGGTAAACAGGATTTTATCGGCGGCAATTTTCCGACCCGCCCCGGTAGTCATGTTTACCCTGCTGTCGCTGATTGTGATTTTATCGAATTTATCGCCGAGGATAACTTTTATCCCGTGTTTGTGCATCAGGTAGGCCAGCGTATCCGATATTTCATGATCCAGATGCGGCATCAACCGATCTTTGCTTTCAACCATCGTCACTTTAACGCCCAGATGACCGAAGATGCAGGCGTATTCGCAGCCGATGACGCCGCCTCCGACGACAATCATCGATTTGGGAATCCGATCCAGGTTCAAAATCGTCTCGCCGTCAAATACATAAGTATCGTCAAAATGAATATTGGGATCCCGATGCGGCCGCGATCCGGTCGCGATGACAATCACTGACGCTTTCATAAGTCGCCCGTGGCCGTTTTCTTCGTCGACCATCACTTCCGTCGGCGAGATTAATTTCCCCCGTCCGGGAATCACGGTGATACCGTTGCGCATCAATTTATCCTGGATGACTTCCAGTTCTTTTTGAATCACCTGCTCGGTCCGGTACATCAGTTCGCCCACGGTCACGTTCGATTTGAGCGAACAAACCACGCCGTAAACCGATCTCTGCCGGATACCGGCAAGGTATAAGACCGTTTCGCGGAGGGTTTTTGAGGGCAGGGTTCCGGTATGAACGCAGACGCCCCCGACGACGCCGCGCGATTCGATGATGGCCACTTTTTTGCGAAGTTTCGACGCCTGAATCGCCGCTTTTTCACCGGCCGGCCCCGACCCGATAACAATCATATCATACGATTCCATGAACTATCCTCCGGAACAAATCCCCAATCGGTTAAAACTATTAGAATAGAAAAAAATAGCCCTTTTGATAAATACTGTCAATTTACAATACGCCCGAAGACAATTATGTTCCCAAAACTTTTTATTAAAAAGTAAAAGCCTTCATAATTTTTATGGAGGCAGATGGGGACATATGTCGCCCGCAAAATCCTATTATTATTTATTTTTGGAACCGGTCAATGCTGCCGCCAGCCCCAAGCCGATATATATGCTTCCGGAAATATAATTCCCCGCGGTTGAAAATGTTTTGCGCCTTGAAAGCCACTGTCGAAACCTGGCAGCCAAAAGAGCATAGGCGCTGCCCACGGCCACAGCCATAATCTGGGATATCACCCATAATACTAAAGTCTGAATCATCGGATTACCACGCGAAGGATCGATAAATTGTGGAAGAAAGGCCAGAAAGAATAATACCGATTTTGGATTTAGTACTCCCACCACAAAGCTCTCCAAAAAAGCCGCCATACCAGTCCTTGATTTTTTTACATCAACCTTCCAGGTCATTTTTCCTTCCCGCAGCCGACAAATACCTAAATATATAAGGTAACCGGCTCCGATATACCTCATGATATTGAAAGCTGAGACCGACGACGCCAGAAGGCTGGCGACGCCAAAGGCAACAGCCAGGGCATGAGGAAAAGTTCCCAGGGCGAGTCCGTAAACCGACAAAAGTCCGGCTCTTTTTCCCTGATCCAGACTCCGGGTTATTGTATACATTACAGCCGGGCCCGGAGTTATCAATACTAAAAAGTTGGCTGTGGCAAAAAGAAGAAGTGCAGTTAAGTCAAACATTTGAAAAGGTGTCCTTTCTCAGAAGCGCTTCAATGACGTTATGACTAAAACAGACAGCGTAGATAAAATGTTCCATTAAATAATTATTGGTTAACCCAGGGATAGTGACCAAAGCGCTCCAGCCAAAAAATATTGTCGTATTAAGTGAAACCGGTCAATATGACCCAAATCTCCATCCAATGGATGGAATACTAATTTTGGACGTCTTCCTCCTAATAATCACTGAAATCCTCGAAAACTTTTGTGTTAAATATCAATTTGAGATTAAACGCAACAGCAGTGCAATTCGTTTAATCTATAAATTATTGAAAGAAAAGTATAGGTTTGGTTACGAACTCCAAAAGGAATGAAAATATACAAACCCACTATGCGGTGGAGGCAGGAGGATCAATTCATGTCAAACAGGAAATTATCATTCGCGCTTATTGCATTAATCATCATGGGAGGAGGATGTATTATGTCCGAAAGCAGTAAGTTTTCGGGAGAAAAGGCCAAAGTTGAGCAGACTATCAATGATTGCATAATGTGGCCTTACCCCGAGAAGAATATTGACAGACTTTATAGTTCCGTGGCCAAGGATGCCGATTTTTTAATCTTTCATCCCGATTCGGCGTCCACAATAATAGGTTATGATGCTTTCCAGCATATGATTGATAATGTTTTTCTGAAGGATGAATTAAAAGCGACCGGGTCCTCTATCAGAGAATTAAGAATCAACCTGTCGGAATCCGGCGACGTGGCCTGGTATTCCTGTATACTTGATGATACCGGGGAGTGGGCCGGAAATCCTTATAAATGGTTAAACACCCGCTGGACCGGCGTCCTTGAAAAAAGAGAGGGGAAATGGCTTATAGTACAAATGCACTTTTCCTTTGCCTCCGACGCTAAAAATGAATCAGATGAGCAGGAAGCTGTTGAGGTAGATAAGTAAGCAAAGTTATCATTTCGGGAGCAAATATCCCGCTCATAGCTGGCGTTGTTGATTTTTTTAAGTACTACTTTGTGTGTAAAATAGATGTAGATACCGTCTTAATAGTCAAGTTGATATTTTGGATTGAATGGTATTTTGTTTATCAGTATTGCCCTCGCTCTCCAGTTTCTGGCCTTTCGCGATGCCCATTTCGATAATCTTTGGGTTGCATTATAGGCAGAGGAAACCTATCATAAATGCGTAAGACATGTCGCTTTCAGAGTTTTGTAATCTTTGTCAAAGGAGATATTATGAACAGACTGATTATTGTTTTTGCGGCCATTTGCTTCATGGCAGTAATGGCATGGGGTGCTGATCGGTCTACCGGTCTGGTACCGAGCGAAGGTTTCGTTGAGGTTACCGGTGGAAAGGTGTGGTATCGGATTGTAGGAAGCGGATCGCGTACACCGCTTCTGGTATTGCACGGAGGGCCGGGCGTACCGAGTGTTTATTTGAAACCGCTGGAGGCGCTCGCCGATGATCGTCCGGTGATTTTCTACGATCAACTTGGTTCCGGGAACTCCCCCAGTCCCACCGACACTACCTTATGGACGATCGAGCGTTTTGTGGAAGAAATAGCTCAGGTGCGCGAGGCGTTGGGCTTGAAAGAGATCCATCTCTACGGACACTCCTGGGGTACAATGATAGCTGTGGACTATATGCTTACTAAACCCGCCGGTATAAGAAGTCTTGTCCTGGCGAGTCCCTGTCTTAGTGTTCCCCGTTGGATTCACGATGCCGACAGCCTGCTGGGTACTCTGCCTGATTCCTTGCAGGAAGTAGTCAGACATCACGAACGGGAAAATACAACAGACACAACCGAATATCAATCTGCCGTAATGGTCTACTACGAGCAATTCCTTGCGCGCAGGCAGCCTTGGTCTGATGATCTAAACAGTGCTCTCGAACAGATGAACCAGGCGATGTACAGCTATATGTGGGGGCCAAGCGAGTTCACTACTACAGGGACACTCAGCGATTATGATCGTACCGATCGTCTCGGCGAGATCACGATACCGACTCTACTCACAGCGGGCCAATTCGACGAAGCCGCACCTGCAACGGTCGAGTATTATCAAAGTTTGATTCCCGGGGCGGAGTTTGCACTACTGAAAAATTGCGCCCATTTGACGATGCATGATGATCCGATTGCCGATATCCGGATAATTCGGGAATTCCTGGCTAAGGTAGAGAGCAAATAAACTAACGCGTTTGTCGGTGACCACTCACAGCTTAAACCTCCCATTGTCCGGGGTTTGCAGCGCCATGCACATATCGGCGGGGCAGTTAACGGTTGAATGGAAGGTGGAAAAGATGCAAGATTCCAAAGACAAGACATACAGCGAATGTGAGTCGTGCGAAAAAAGGACATTCTTAATTTCTCTAAGCTGTCTACTTGTCGGCTCTGTCGGGTATTTCTTATTGAGTCGCGACGTGTGGATATTCTATCTCTTCGCTCACCTGGGTGCCTTGGGTGTTATGGGATTGTCCGGCGTTGCAGCGGGCGTTCTGGCGAGAAAGAAGCATCGGGGCTATTGGACGGCTTTTTCGCTGGGCTTCTTGCTCCCGATAATTTTGGGAATTGTCGCTGTCCTCATATTCTGGTTGGGTGAAGATGGAAAATTGTATTGCGGAGGATCGGTAAGTCTTGTGGTTGCCATTCTTGTGATCGTCTTCTATTTGCTCGCAAAGAAGAAAAAGCCGTCCCAGGCGGGATACGCTGGATAATGGGGCTAATCCACAGCAAAGCTGTGTGCACCCCGGCAGGTTTAGCCCGGGTCGAATTGAAAAACAGAAATCTCCCGTCTGGCAAAACGGTATTGCCATAGCCTGATCCGGATTGTCCGGTCTATTAAATCTCCTGTTATATATCTATCCCCATCCCTAAAAAGATGCGGCACCCGGGATAGCACTGGACATTTATTTCTTCTTCTTCTTCTCTTCTTTCAATTTTCGTTTTTCTTTTGGAGTACGCTGTGCCTTTTTCTGTTTTTCCCTTTTGCCTTTATCTTTACTTCCTTTGTCACCCATGTCTTTTTCTCCGTGTTTAAAATTGACCTACGCCGGTCATGGTGGGGCTATTTTTGTTCTAATATCTGACCAAAGCCGCACTCCGGTGATAGAATATAACAGCGGTGTTTGCGGAGGGCAAGAGAAAACGCCAGCGATCATCGGGGTCAATATCTATGGCCGGGTTGAAGAATGTCAGCGACATTATTGGTGTCAAGATAGTGGCTGGTGCTTTCAATTATCGGATTGGTTTTGCCCAGAATCAATATTAACACAGCACCAAGCGACAATTCATCAAACCAATAAGCCCTTGACAAGGTTGCGTTAAGCGTTATCTTACTGCTGGGCAATTAATTTCATCAAATTACGCCCTACAAAAAATTCATTATCATCCCGGAGGCAATTATGTCACGCATAATAATGTCGATCATCTTCTCCGCGGTATTACTTCTCCACATCTCAGCGATTGTCTGCGCCGTGCCACCGACAGAAGAGGTTATTCAAAAACTCAAAGATGAGGGTCGGTTCGACCGTTTTGTCGAGAGGATGATGCAGGCCAGAGCCAAGGGAGTCAATTCAGTACCCCTTCCGGACGCTAAAGGCCTGCAAAATCTAACTTTAGCCCCCAATCAAACATATCGGGTTTTGATTCTCCTGATAGATTTTCCCGACAAATCATACACTGAGGGCTGGGCTGCGGGAATGCCTGGCGATTTTGATTCGTTACTTCTTTCTGACGGTCTAAATCCAACTGGTTCCATGAAAGAATACTACTACCAAAACTCGTATGGAAATTTCACTATCTCAGGTGATATTTATGGCTGGTACACTGCCGATAATGGTTACGAGTATTACACCAACTATTGCGATGGCTCTCATGGTGTTGGTTCTTATCCCAATAACGCTCAGAAATTGGTGGAAGAGGTAGTAGATGCGGCTGATGGCGATGTTGATTTTTCGCTCTATGATAATGACAACGATGGCTACATGGATGGCATTTTCGTTGTCCACGCGGGAACAGGATTTGAAGAAACGGGTGATATGTGTGAAATCTGGTCGCATAAGTGGGGTATAAACCCGCGATATAAGGATGGGGTTTGGATCAATTTGTATTCTGTGCAACCCGAGGAATCGCATGGTGTTGAGGGGCTTATATCCATAGGGATTTATTGTCATGAGTTTGCACATATTCTTGGGTTGCCTGATCTTTACGACTACGATGGTTCATCATTTGGTGCCAGTTGTTGGGCAGCAATGTCTGGCGGGATTTGGCACGATTATGGAAGAAAACCGTCTCAGTTTTGCATTTGGAGTAAATATAAATTGGGCTGGCTTAGTCCAATCAATATTTTAGCCAATCAGACCGATGTGAGCATTCCCGCCATTGAATGGAATCCGGTAGGATATCGACTATGGTATAATGGCACTGGTGGCAACGAATATTTTCTTGTCGAAAATCGGCAATTGATGGGATTCGACACCTTGAAACCCGGAGCGGGTCTTATTATCTGGCATATCGATGATAATGTGTCAGGTAATAATGACGATTGGCATCCACAGGTATTTCTGGAACAGGCTGACGGCCGGTTTGACCTTCAGAATTCTAACAATTATGGAGACGAAAACGATCCTTACCCCAATGGGGGTGCATCACCGCATTTTCATGACAAGACAATCCCCAACTCTCGAGATTATCTTGATCAGTCAACCCAGGTGGCCGCATGGAATATATCCGCTTCCGATTCAGTAATGACTGCGGATTTCGATGTGACCTGGTCGCGTCCATATCTAATACTAACCGATTACACTTTTAACGATGCCACCTATGGCGATGGGGACGGTATTTTGGAAGAAGAGGAGAGGATTGAACTAATCCTTAATATCCAAAATGATTGGAAAGAGGCGACAGGGGCAATGGCATCGCTGACAGTAAACGATGTCAATCTGATCCTAATCGATTTCTCATCATCCTTGGGTACGATTTCTACGGGGGGATCAGCTAATAATTCAGCCGACCCCTTTACCTTCGACATCCCGATTGGATTTATTCCGAGGGTTGATTCCTTTTTTGTCGAGATATCATCTAACGGTGGAGCCGATGTCTCGATTCTTGGCATTGAGCAAAATGTTGGCGATGCCAACTTTGATGCACCCGGTCTCGTTTCCAACTCTCCACCGCAACATGAGCTGAATGTTACGTGCTCTTCCAATATATCGGTTACTTTTGACAATGATATGGATGAGACGACCATCAATAGCTCCACATTAGTAGTGAATGCCGAATACACAGGATTGCATCAAGGCGTGATCAGCTATGATGGTGCGACGAAATCAGCAACTCTATATCCTACGCATGATTTTGATGAAGGCGAAGTTGTAACGGTCGTTCTGACAACCGACATACGATCATCCGTGGGAATATCACTTAATAGCAGCTATATTTGGTCTTTTACGACCGCAGTCGATAACGGTTTGGGCAGTTTCAATCCTCAAATAGTTTACCCCGTTGGCTCTGGCCCCTTTGAAACCGTTGCCGCCGACCTTGATGGTGATGGTGATATCGATCTGGCCACTGCCAATTACTTCTCCTTCGATGTTTCGGTCATTCTGAACGATGGGACGGGCAGCTTTGGCCCCCAATCTGCATACCCAATCGGTGTTAACCCGACTTCGATCACTGCCGGTGATCTCGATGGCGACGGTGACCTTGACTTGGTTTCGGCAAATATGACATCCTCTGATGTGTCTGTTCTGTTAAACAATGGGGTGGGCACGTTTGCACCGCAAGTGGCATACCCGGTTTACGGTTATCCAGAATCAGTTTTTGCCGCAGACCTTGATGCCGACGGCGACCTCGATTTAGCGGTGGCTTGCTGGTCTAACAAGGTCTCAATTCTGAAAAATAAAGGAGATGGTACCTTTAGCCCTTATTTAAGTTATTCCGTGAATCCAGGCGTAGCATCCGTTTTTGCCGGGGATTTTGATGCCGATGGTGACCTTGATCTGGTTACGGCCAACCGAGACACTGACGATGTCTCAGTTCTCATGAACAATGGGGATGCCTCATTTGCTGCTCACGTGACCTACTCGGTGGGTGATTGGCCTTATTATGCGACCGTTGCCGATTTAAATGGCGATGGTTACCTCGATCTTGCTACTGCAAATCATTATGACGATAACATTTCTGTGCTTATGAACAACGGCAACGGGACTTTTGGAATGCAATCGGTCTATCCGGCAGGCGACGGAGTGCAAAAGGTAGTTGCGGCAGATTTTGATGATGATGGTGATCTCGATCTGGCCGGCGAAAATTGGAATTCCTGGGATGTTTCAGTGCTCCTGAACACGGGAACCGGCACATTCGATCCTCAGGTGACCTATTCGGCCGGCACTTATCCCCGCCGCCTTGCTGCAGCCGATCTTGATAATGATGGTGATATCGATATCGCGGTGAGTAACGGTTACGGAGATAATGTCTCGGTTCTCTTGAACCAGACCTGCTTTGATTCCGACGGCGACGGTTATGGGAACCCGGGACATCCCGAAAATGATTGTCTTGACGATAATTGTCCTGAGGTTTACAACTCGAATCAAACCGACACGGATTCTGATATGGTTGGTGATTCCTGTGACGTTTGTCCGGGATATGATGACAATATTGATACCGACGAGGATGGTGTGCCTGACGATTGCGATCTGTGCGAGGGATTTGATGATAATATTGACATAGATGAGAATGGAATCCCGGATGGGTGTGATTTTATCTGCGGCGATGCCAATTCGGACGATCAAATTAATGTAGGCGACGCGGTCTTTATTATAAATCATATTTTCAAAGGTGGCCCGGCTCCCGATCCGATAGAAGCCGGGGATGCTAATTGCGATTTGGCTTGTAATGTTGGTGATGCCGTCTATTTAATTAATCATGTATTTAAGTCCGGCCCTGCCCCATGCGCCGAATGCAAGTAATAAATAATTACAAAAAAGGCCTCGATATCGACGGGCCTTTTTTTTATTAAAGATATTTTCCGAAGAAATCCGCGGAAGCCGCTAATGCCTGATCGAGTTTTTCATTACTCCCCTTAAAGGGATGAGCGGCTCCGAACGTATGTCCGGCTCCCGGAATCTTAAGAATTTCACTCAGCTTCGGATCAGCCCAGTTATGAATAATATCCGCTTCTTTTTCGGGAACGGCTTCATCTTCTTCCCCGTGTATGACAAGAAGAGGTTTATTTAGATTCTTCACCGCTTTTTCAATATTCAGGCCTTCTGCGCCATTTTCCTCGATATCATCGAGCAATACGGTGTTAAGTTGCATTACTTGCCCGGTTCGTTGATTAACGACTTCAAAAAAACCCTGTTGGCGCCATTTTTCCTTTAGATTCTCGGAATATCGATTAAACGACGAGACAGCCGACCAAGTTGCGACCGCGCCGATATCTTTGTTCTGAGCGGCCGTTAGAAGGCTGGTCCCGCCGCCGCGGCTATGCCCCAGTATTCCGACTTTATCGCACGGCCCAAACTCACCTGATTTGCAGGCCGCGACAAGTTCGTTTAATTCACGAATTTCGCGGCTATAAGTGTTATTGGCGAATTTATCCAGCTCGGTGAATTCGGTCATATTCTCGCCGATACCGTTATGCGAGAAATTAAACGTAACCGCCAAGAATCCTCTCCGGGATAGAAACTCGCCGATATACGGCACAAATCCCCAATCCTTGAATCCCTTGAATCCGTGAATGTAGATAAGGCAAGGTTTTTTGGAATCGGGTTTGCCATAAGTTGTGACGGTTAGATATTCGCCGTCAGTCATCCTGAGTTTATAATCTTTTTTCATAGACTGATAATATGCGGAATTGATGAATGTAAAACAAGGGATTGATTACACTCGTGCCATGCCAATTTGTTCGAGTGGAATCAATTATCGATTTGAATATCAATATTTTGGGGTTTAATAATTTTAAAAAGCTTGTGCTTGACAAATTCAACGCCGATAGTATATTAGGGTTTCCTGAAACGCAAAGTTTCGGAGAATTGAAGAAGGTTTTCGACACTCCCCTGTAGCTCAGTCGGTAGAGCAGCTGACTGTTAATCAGCGGGCCGCTGGTTCGAGTCCAGCCGGGGGAGCTTAAATTGTTTTTTTAATCCCTTCGGCTATTAAGTCGAAGGGTTTTCTATATGAGGGACAAAGGTTTCCGTCGGTTAGTACATAGTTTGAAGGAGTTCCTGTCAAAAGTTGTGTAAATTGATTTTTCAAGCAGCGCGTTTTTCGGTCTGATTGTTCTTCATTTTCCTGACCTCGATACCATCCTTGATACCATCTTCAAACTTCACACCCTCCAGAACCTTCGTCACCGGGCATGTTGAAAAAGTCCTGAAATGATCTTCAGCCTAAGGAATGGGGAAACATTTCGAATCGTAAGTTCTTGATACACAGCAGATCACAATTTTGTTTTCACGAAATCAAGACCCGCCGCAACTCTTGGCGGTGGTTTTTCAACAAGCCCCACCAGGTGGGGGGCATTGAGCCGTCGCCATCGTTTCTGCGCCCTGATGATTAACTGAAAGATCAGATACAAGGCTGAGCGGGGTGATTTAATCCGTCGAGCGGCATTGGTTCGCAATTTGACGGTAGCAAAGATCGACTCGATCGGATTGGTCGTCTTCAAACTCAGTCAGCGTTCCTGCGGATAGTCGAAGTAGGTCAGCAAAGCATCCTTATCTTTCAGCGAGCACTCCACCGCCCGGGGATACATGCGGCCATACAGTTCCGGGAACTGCTGCATGAATGTCTCAGCCTGTTTCCGGGTGGTGGCATCATACATCTGCCTGAGCAATCGCTTGACTTCAGCATGCAATCGCTTCGGAAAGTGTACCATCACATTGCGCATCTTGTGGACCCAGCAGCGCTGATGATCCGCTTCCGGATAGACCGTCTCAATGGCTCCCCACAAACCCAAGGCGCTGTCGCCGACAAACAACTTCGGATCAGTCAATCCCCTGGCTTTCAGATTACGCATCACCTCCGCCTCAAGGGTTGAAATCAGCATCCGCCGGGCGCCTTCACGAGCAATGGCGTCCAGATCGGAGGCCATCCCCGCTTCCGGATTCTCCCTGATTTCACTTGCCACACCAGTCAACTTATAATAGACGAATACGCGAAAATATATGTTTAGTTTCATCACAGACAGGTGCACCAAAGCTTGTTGTTGCGCATCCGGCAATGGTTCAAATTATCGGGAATCCCCCTCTCAATCAATTGGAATCCGCATTTTTTACGGTAAAAGTCAGGGATCCCTGATTACCAATTCCTTCATTCACCGTTCCCTTGAGATATATATTATTAAAATCTTTATCAATGGCTTGAATTTCTATATGAAATTGCATCGCGGGTGCGTTTTCTGGAATCGTCACTTCGACGGATCATATGTTATCACCAGCTTTATCATCACCCTCTTTGCCGTCATTATTAAGCACATAAAAATAATTATTCGCTTCCACCAATTTGGCTTTTACACTTAATATGTCATTCCCCCGTTCATCGAATATCACCAAGAGCAACAATTTACTACCAGATTTTACTTCTGCAGGAGTGGCTGCAACTTCTTTTATGCCAATCTGAGATGCACACGGCCAATATTCTACCTGTGTGGCTTCTATTAACAGCCTAGTAACATCCTCATCAAGTAATAAGCCCTGATATTTTAAATTCAGTATTGACTTTGTTACTTCAAAAAGATAATCAGCCCTTGTAGGATATCTTTCAAGTATTGCTATTCTGGGATCAATCTTTTCTTTGCATTCCTCACTCGTAATGGGCAATGGCCAGACTCTACCCCTATTTCTACCCAGGGTTTGTGAGTAAGTAGGAGAACGCATACCCCAGCCAGTATATGTAGTCAGTGGTGCATCAATATCGGGTAGCCGTATTCCTGCTATCTCGTTTCCGTCCTTATCAACCTGGGGAACAAGACACACATAACGGGGTCCGACTTTCGGAGGGACATAATCCGCAATACCTTCAGTATCCCAACGAGGCCCCATATTCAATCGGTAAGGATGGTAGAATGACGGTGGCATTATAGCTCCTGGAATATCGGGAAAAGCTCCTTTCCAAGTTTCAAAATCCACTAAAGTACCATTGGATATTTTAGGAATTTGAGATGCCGGTGGCTCTACGCCATAACTAATCCATTGATCCAGAGCGGTCAATAATGCTCTGCTGACAATACCTATACGGTCATCCGTATGAGCTAATCCCGCAACAGAATAAATGCGCACACTGGGATCAATTTTTGAGTCCACTTGTCCCTCGACATCAGTATGCAACATCGAAGCGGCTCGAGTCCAGTAGTCTGTTGATGAATTTATAAAAAATATTTTGGGAAGAAAACCTGACTTGCGCGCCCGTTCTACCCCATCGCCTTTTTCTCCAGTAATGGGGTCGTACTGCTCAACCGTCGTAAATGGAAAAAAATCGATCGGGAAGAGATTATCTTCGTGATGACTACCGTGGCGAGTTGTCTGCGCAAAACGAGAATTGAACTGTCCTTTACCGGCACCGGGACAGTTGGCCATAATACCATCAAATACTATTCTCTTTCTTTCGTCGCCGTTGAAATCTTGGTACACAAAATGGTTAAGCAATCGACCCGATTGGGAATGACCCCAAGAATATGCATAGTCAATCGCATCGGCCAAAGGATTAATAACACCGTCATTACTTATATTTTCATATTTGAAAAAAGAAACCACGTCGCGTATGGCAGCCAAACCTAGGCCAGTTACCTTAGGATTTTTACCAATATAAACCAAATCATAAAGCCATCCAGGTTCTATACCGTCCACAACATATAGAAAACCAGAATCAGGTGTCACATTACCGTCCTCCCAGCGGGCAAAAGACCAACTATCATGCGGTATTTCAATAGGTTCTTCCCACCGATACCGCCTTTTCGATAATACAGCATTGGTGTTTTCCAATGTAACCGGGGCATATGATATCGATCCTCCCCAGACAAGAGGCATGCTATAAACTACTTCATCTGAGTAGGATATTATCTCGGTATAAATCTCTCCGGTAATTGTATTACCATTGTCATTAATTACAGGTAAATTGATATTAAGCTTGCCATCACTTTCTTCCACATCACAATTCCAGCCGCACCACAAATAGGACCAACCATTGGCCCATAGCCAATTTTTATCGGTGTGATAGTTAAAGTGCCATTTACCCATTTTATTTCCTCGATTATTCACAAAGTATAGCAATCTATGGTTACCACGATCGGAATTCACAGGCTTGCATAATTCAAATTCTGTTGAAAATTCAACATTGCCCCTACTATTTCTTTGAGCCAATTTTAAATCAACGATTAGTTCATTTGCAGGATCATTCGGATCCACTTCAAGATATATAATTCCTTTTATCATTTCATAGGGACCAGACATACTTTGTTCTTCCGAGTTCTGTATTATTTCTCTGCTGCTAATATCCAGCCTGACAACTTTGGCAGAAACTATCAATGGTGTGAATAATAAAACTATATTTAATAGTAATATCAGCCCTGCCCGGAGAATATCTCCGTCTCGATAATCAGAATACGTCATAGTCTTTATCCTTTATCAAAGATTATTATTTTATCTGGTTCTATTTATAGACGTAAATTTAATTCACATGTTTCATATTAGTAACCTGAATGACCTGTTACATAAGTCACACATTAGAAAGATTACATAGGTAAAACATTTTTTGATTAGGTTCATTTATGATGTATATCTTTTTCTCTTTCAATTTATTTGGCGCCGGGTGCACAACAACTTTCGACGGGAAAACGCCTCTCAAATTTCACATAAAAAATCAATCCAATAAAAAAAGCCCCGCGAAACGGGGCTTATTGATTTTTCAATATGAACTCTTAGCGTCTTATTCGACAACGCTTACTTTTTTGCGGTCTTTGCCGACCCGTTCAAACTGGACGACGCCGGTGATTTTGGCGAAAAGCGTCCAGTCTTTTCCGACGCCGACGTTATCGCCGGGTAGAATTCTGGAACCGCACTGACGGACAATAATCGAGCCCGCCGGGATCGCCTGGCCGGAATATACTTTTACACCGCGTCGCTGGCCGTTTGAGTCCCGTCCGTTTTTGGAAGAGCCTACGCCTTTTTTATGTGCCATAACTATAAACCTCTGTCTTATCCGTTTTCTTTAGCTCCGGTTATTCGAGCCTCTGAATATATAGATTCTTTTCAAAAAAGCAAGCCGAAATTTAACGCTAATTAAGGATGTCCCGCGAGCACCGGCAGGCGCTCAGAACCGCTTCCCTACTGCTAATTTTCAGTTTTTGCTTAGTTTAAATTGACCGAATCGGGTTGCTTGTCCTCTTCGCTCGGTTTTCCTCCGGATTGAAATTCAAATATCAGCGATTCCTCATCATCGGCGACAACGATCTCCAGTTCGGTATCTCCGGCGTATTGGCCGCGCAGGATTTCTTCAGCCAGCGGGTCTTCCAGGTATTTCTGGAGGGCTCGTTTGAGCGGCCGGGCGCCATACTGCGGCTCAAATCCTTTTTCGGCGAGCCAATGTTTAGCATTGGCGGTCAGTATGAAGGAGATACCTTTTTCAGCCAGACGGTTAGCCAGGTCAACCAGGAGAATGTCGATAATTTCCTCGATATGCTCAATCGTCAAGGAGCGGAAAACTATCGATTCATCAATGCGGTTGAGCAGTTCCGGATTGAACATTTTTCTCAGTTCTTCCTGAATCCGGCTTTTCATATTTTCATAATCGTCGGCGAGTTCTTTTTTGGCGAATCCGACGGTTTTATCTTCGCCGATAGCTCGAGTGCCGACATTCGATGTCAAAATGACAACGGTATTGCGGAAATCGACTTTTCGCCCAAAGCTGTCGGTAAGCTGTCCGTCGTCCATTAACTGGAGCAAAATATTGAAGACTTCGGGATGAGCCTTTTCGATTTCGTCAAGCAAAACCACGGAATAAGGTTTGCGCCGGACGCGTTCGGTCAACTGCCCGCCCTCTTCGTAGCCGACATATCCGGGAGGAGCTCCAATCAGCCGGGAGACGGCGAATTTTTCCATATATTCCGACATATCGATCCGGATAAGCGATTCGATATCCTCGAATAAGAACTCGGCCAATTGCCGCGCCAGCTCGGTTTTGCCGACACCGGTCGGGCCCAAAAAGAGGAATGAGCCGATCGGTTTGTTGGGGTCACTCAGTCCGGCACGAGCTCGACGGATTGCTTTGGTCAAAGAAGAGATGGCTTCGTCCTGTCCAACGATTCTCTCTTTGAGGCTTTCTCCCATGCGCAGGAGGCGCTTGGATTCTTTTTCTTCGAGGCGGAAAAGCGGAATACCGGTCATGCTGGAGACAACCTGAGCAATATCTTCGCCGTTGAGAACTATCCGCTCCTCGTCGCGCTTGGTTTCCCATTCTTTCTGCATTTCTTCCAGCTTGGCTTTCTTAAATTTGAGCTCGTCGCGGAATTGGGCGGCTGTTTCAAATTCCTGATTCTTGACCGCTTCTTCCTTTTTCAAACCCAGTTCGGTGATTTCATGTTCGATTTCGGCGAATTCCTTAGGCCGGGTATAAGAAGCAAGATGAGCTCGCGAACCGGCTTCGTCAAGAACATCAATCGCTTTATCGGGCTGGAACTTGCCGGAGATGTAGCGACTGGAAAGTTTGACGGAGGCATCAAGAGCGTCATCGGAGATTTCAATTTTATGATGTTCGGCGTATTTGTCGCGCAAGCCTTTTAATATCTTAATCGTATCTTCGGGGGATGGTTGTTCGACCATCACCATCTGGAAGCGGCGTTCAAGAGCACCGTCTTTTTCAATATATTTGCGGTATTCGTTAAGTGTAGTAGCGCCGATGCACTGCAATTCGCCCCGAGACAGCGCCGGTTTGAAAATATTGGAGGCATCGAGAGAGCCTTCGGCGCCACCGGCGCCGACGATGGTATGGAGCTCATCAATAAAGATGATAACGTCGCGGGAGTTCATAATTTCGGTCATGACCGATTTGAGGCGTTCCTCGAACTGACCGCGATATTTGGTACCGGCGACCAGCGAGGCCATATCTAACGTAACGACGCGCTTGTTTTCGAGCGTCTGGGGAACCTTGCCTTCGACGATGCGCTGAGCCAGACCCTCAACGATAGCGGTTTTCCCGACCCCGGGTTCGCCTATCAGAACCGGATTGTTCTTTTTGCGGCGGGACAGAATCTGGGTGACGCGTTCGATTTCCATCTGGCGTCCGATAATCGGATCGAGTCTTCCCCGGCGGGCCATTTCGGTCAGTTCGCGTCCAAAATGGTCGAGGGCCGGAGTTTTTGATTTGCGCCTTTTCTTTTTGAATGATGACGGTTTCCCGCCTTCAATATTTTTCAATTCATCATAGGCTTCTTTGTAGTCGATTTCGAACATCGCCATGACCTGGGCAGCAACCCCTTCTTCGTCTTTGAGTAAAGCCAGCAGAATATGTTCGGTATCGATATCTTTTGATTTCAGGGCTCGGGCTTCCTGTCCCGAAACTTCCAATGTTTTTTTGGCTCGGGCCGTCAAAGGCAATTGACCCATGGTCATCGTTCCGCCCGACGGCTGAACGACTTCTTCCACGGCGGCTTTGAGGTCATTCAAATCGAGGCCGAGATTGGAAATGACCTCGATTGCTCGACCTTCGGCAAGACGGATGAGTCCCAGAAGCAAATGTTCCGTCCCGATGTAATCATGGCGCAAGCGCGCCGCTTCATCCCGTGAGTATTCAATCGCTTTGCGAGCCAATTCGGTGAACATTTCATTCATGATTTATTGCAACCTCCCTTGAGTTCTCATTCCAATTTATTTTAGTCTTTCCCTGACCATATTGGCGCGAGCGATATCGCGCTCTTCGCTGTCCATATCCCGGTCGCAGTATTTAATCAGGTGCGCCGGTTGCGATAAGAGCAGGATTTCGTTAATCATGGCCAGATCCAGATCCTCAATGATGTCGATGGCCACGCCCAAGCGCACGGCGGAAAGAAGATTCATGACTTCTTCCGACGATAACACCCGCGCGTATTTCAGTATTCCGTAAGCCCTCCAGATTTTATCGCAAATCTGATCGAAGGCTTCCTCGCGGAGGCGAATTCTCGCCGTCGCTTCGTCATTTATTATAACTCGTGTAACTCGCTCAATATCCTCAAGAATATCGGCTTCCGATTTCCCCAGCGTGGATTGGTTGGAAATCTGGAATAAATTACCCAAAACGTCGGTGCCTTCACCGTAAAATCCGCGCACCGCCAATCCCATCTTGGTAATCTTCTGGATTACCTTGTCGATATCCCGCGTCAATACCAAACCGGGTAAATGGATTAACACCGAAGCGCGCAATCCGGTTCCAACATTTGTCGGGCAGGCGGTCAGGAAACCAAAGTCACTATCATAATCGTATTCGAGCAGGCGGCCGATTTCGTTATCGTATTGGGCGGCCAGTTCCATTGTCCGATCCATTTCCAGGCCCGCGGTCAGGGATTGAATTCGAAGATGGTCTTCCTCGTTAATCATTATCGAAACCTGTTCGTTGGGTCCGATGTAAACGCCGGCGCCTTCAAGCCGGTCGAGCATGGTCGGCGAAATCAGGTGGCGCTCGACAAGGAAATTGCTGTCGATTTTTTCAATATTTTCAGTGTTGTGAAAACTTCCCCGTTGAAGAAACTCGGATTTGGAAACGGCCGAGTTGAAATACTCAATAACTTTCTCACGGGTTTCCTTATCGGCCGAAGTCGGAAAGCGGATATCGTGAATATTGCGGGCCAGCCTGATTCTTGATGACAAAACTACCGTTGCTTCTTCGCCATCGCCGGTCAACCACCCCGCCGGTTTTTTGGACATGTCCTCAAACATTTTCTTTTTCCTTGCTTTCTTCTTCGGATTCCGATTGCCGGAGCGATTTTAGTTTGTCGCGTAAATCAGCAGCCCGTTCAAAATCCTCAAGCTCAATCGCACGCTGCAATTCCTGCTCCAGTCTTTCCTGTTCTTTAATATTAGACGCTTCTTCGGAAAGCATCGGCGGAAGTTTTCCTTTATGAAGGGAAGAGCCGTGAATTTTTCTTAAAAGTCCCTGGAGCTTATCGCGGAAGGTTTTATAACATTCTCCGCAGCCGAACCGCCCCAGGCGGGAAAATTCCTCAAAAGACAGGCCGCAGGAGGGGCATGATAAATCGGGCGATTTGATGGCCTTGGAACCTTTTTCGATTTTATCTTTGCCCATCATTTCGGCTAAGAAATTGGCCAGCGGAAAGGGAATATTATCGAGCGGAGAATGAAAACCGCGTTTGGCGGCGCATTCCTTGCATAAACTCAAAACGACTTTCTCATTGTTGATAATCTGAGTCAGGCTGACCGTCGCTTCGCTATTATTACAATCCTGACATTTCATTTTTTACCCGCGCTTTCAGAATTTATTTCAATTAACAGGCGGTCTTTCCGCCTGATTCATTCCATTTTCCACCTTGACCATGCGGTCGGTGATCGCGGCCAAATGCTGATTATGGGTGGCGATTATAAACGAAGTCTTTTTGGTTCTGTTCAGGTTCAGCAATAATTCGTGTAATTTTTGCCCCGTATCAACGTCAAGGTTTCCCGACGGCTCATCGGCCAGAACCAAATCCGGTCCCATCGTCAAAGCCCGGGCAACGGCAACCCGTTGTTGTTCGCCTCCCGATAGCTCATTTGGCAAATGCGTCATTCTATCCTTTAAACCCACATCCTCAAGTAATAGTTCCGCCCGTTTGACAGCTTCCTTGTGAGACGTTCCGGCAATTAGGACTGGCATCATGACATTTTCGAGGGCGGAAAACTCAGCCATAAGGTAGTGAAACTGAAAAACGAAACCGATATGGCGATTGCGAAACGAGGCCAGTTTGCTTTCCGACATGGTCGAAAATGATAAATCCCCAAAATAGACATCACCGCTGTCGGGACGGTCAAGTCCGCCGAGTATTTGAAGCAGTGTGGTTTTGCCGACACCTGATGCACCTAAGACAGACACCATTTCACCTCGGGATAGATTTAGACTAACTCCCCGTAAAACCTCAATTCTCCCCTGCGGTGTATCAAATCCACGGTAAATTTGATCTGCTCGCAGAATAAGGTCACTTCCCGGTTGCCTATTGTTCATATCCTATACACCGTGCTTATATATATTTTCGCCATTTTCGCCAAAATGTTAACCTTGTAAACCATTAAGTGACAAATATTTTTGGCTATTTTCATAATTATCTTCGCAATACTTTTACCACCGATAAGCGGGCCGCTCGCCCCGCCGGATAGAGCGTGGCTAAAAAACAAAGAGCGATAGCCGCGAATCCAACTAACAGGAAGTCCAGTAATCTGATATCAACCGGGAGACTGCTAATAAAATAAATATCCGGGGGCAATGTAATAACCTCGAATCTGATCTGAATCCAGCATAATAAATACCCGAGCAGCCAGCCTAAAAGGCACCCGACAACGCCAATAACGACTCCGATTCTCATGAATATTCGCCTGATGGCTCCCGGAACCGATCCCATAGTTTTCAAAATACCTATTTCATGGCGCTTTTCCATCACAATCATGACCAGGGTGGATATGATATTAAAGGCGGCGACGGCTATAATTAACGATAGCGCGATAAACATCCCGACCTTTTCCAACCACATCCACGAAAACAGGTTTTCATTCATGCGGCTCCAGTCAACGGCGCTGTACTTTCCTCCAAATTGTTCGTTGATTGAATCGGCAATTATCCCGGCGGTGAAAATGTCGGTCGTTTTCAAATGGATGCCGGTAACGCCATTGGTTTTAAACAAACTCCTGGCGTCGGGAATTGAAATATATGCCATCGAGGCGTCGTATTCATACATGCCGATTTCATAGATTCCCCGAACTTCAACCAATTTAATTTTTGGCTGAGAACCGGGGCGCAGATCTTTTACACGCAGAGAATATAGTCTTATAATATCCCCCGGCAGGACATCAAGACTCTGGGCCAGGTTTTTGCCGACGATGATGCCGCCCATGCCTTCTTCATTGGGGCCGACGTCGAAGTACCCTGAAAAAACAGTTTCGCCTAATCCGGTGACGGTGTTTTCGAGTTCGGGTTCAACGCCGCGGATAACGATTCCGTCTCCGGCGGATTCGGACGCGATGGCGGCTTTGTAATAGATAAAGGGAGCGGCGGCGATGACGCCATCGACCTGAAGTAATTCGGCCATAGCCGAATCGGGATCGGCGATATGATCCTCAAATCGAGGGAAAACGGAAATATGCGAAGTGACACCCAGAATTCGGGTGCGGAGTTCGGTCTCAAACCCGTTCATCATCGACATGACGAAGATGAGCGCGGCGACTCCGACGACGACTCCGCCGATAGAAAAAACGCTGTTAAGCGAGATAAATCCGCCTTTCCTGCGCGTCATCAAATATCGACGGGCGATGAACCATTCATATCTCAAATTATTCCGTCCCTGCTAATGCCGCCTTCAAATCAATTCCATGAATATGCGGTTATGGCAGCCGATTGCATTCCTTTTTATTCTTCCGTTTATTCATCCGATTCCGGTTTTGATAGTTGAACTTTAGGCCGCATCTGGGGGAAAAGTATCACATCCTGAATCGAATGCTGGTTGGTCATAATCATGACGATGCGATCCACGCCTATTCCCAGCCCGGCCGTCGGCGGCATACCATACATCAGGGCGGTGATAAAATCATGATCCAGTTGATGAGCTGCCTTGTCTCCTGCTTCGGCGGCTTTGCCCTGCTGGATAAACCGCTCTCTCTGGTCTATGGGATCGTTCAGCTCGCTAAATGCGTTCCCCAGTTCCATGCCGCATCCGAACAATTCGTATCGTTCGGCCAGATTCGGATTATCGCGATGTTTCTTAGCCAGCGGCGAAATATCGCGGGGGTGATCCATGATGAACGTCGGCGAAATCAAATGCGGTTCGGCCAGTTCATCAAAGAAAGCCTCGACAATCTTGCCGTGATTGATCAGCTTGTCCATATCCATCCCGGCTTCTCTGGCCAGTTTTTTGGCACGGTCAAAATCGAAATCGGACAGGTCGGGACCACCGTATTCTTTGACGGCATCGATCATCGTCAAACGTCTAAACGGCGGCCCAAAATCGATTTTGTTTTCCCCGTATTCAAATTCCGTTTTCCCGAAAACTCTCCTGGCCGTGAAACGCATCAGGTTTTCATGCAGGTCCATCATATCGTGATAGTCGGCGTAGGCCCAGTAAAGTTCGATCATGGAAAATTCCGGGTTATGTTTGCGATCCATGCCTTCATTGCGGAAATCTTTGCAGAACTCCCAGACTTTATGATATCCTCCGACGATTAATCGTTTCAGATAAAGCTCATCGGCGATTCTAAGATACAGGTCAATATCGAGTTTGCGGTGATGGGTTACGAACGGAACGGCTATTCCGCCTCCATAGAGAGGCTGCAGAATCGGCGTTTCGACTTCAAGGAATCCTTCGCCATTTAAAAACTCACGGAGGGCGGCGATAATCTGAGAGCGTTTATTGAATGTATCGCGCACTTCCGGGTTGGCAATTAAATCGACATATCGCTGGCGATAGCGGGTTTCTTTGTCGGTCAGGCCGTGGAATTTTTCCGGGAGAGGATGGAGTGATTTTGTTAAGAGCTCGAAGGAGGAAATTTTCAGCGTTTTTTCGCCGGTCTTGGTGGTAAACAGGGTTCCGGTCATACCAATTATGTCGCCGATATCAATCAGTTGGAACAAATCCCATTGCTCATCGCCGACGATATTCTTTTTGATATATGCCTGAAGCCGTCCGAACTCATCCTGAAAATGCATAAACAGGGCTTTACCCATTTTTCTGACGGACATGATTCGCCCGACCATCTTAATTTCGGTCTCATTTTCGGATAACTCATCAAAGGTTTCAAGAGCCTGGATGGTCGTATGCGAAAAATCGAATTTATAGGGAAAGGGATTAATACCCATTTCACGGATTTTTTCAACCTTTTCGATCCGCCCGGCGATTATTTTATTTAAGGGCTGTTGCGGGGCTTGCTGTTCGGTATTATCTGACATGCTTATTCCTTATTAAACAGAGTAAATTTCCGTTCGTCAAATTTATACAGGGCATATACACCCAGTATAGCCAAGTAATATAAGCAATTTTTTGGAGGTAAGGCAATCAGGTAATAATGCTTTTTGGCCTTGAGAAGTTACTCATGCGGGTTGACCAAATAATAAATATGGCTATATTATGAAAAATAATATCGAATAGAGAGAAAGGTCACTATGTATCGGTTATTATTTGTAGTAATGATTTTCATTTTAATCGGCTGCGGCGGAGAAGAACAGGCTAATCGCCAGGAAGAAACCATCCCGAAGACAAATACAGAAGCGCAAACGGATACTGAGCAGGAAACCGCGCCGCCTCTGGCCGGCGTTGATCTGATGCCTCTGGAGGTTGGAAATAGCTGGGTGTATGAGCTGGCTGCGATGGATACGCTGACGGGTGAATTGACTGTAAATAAAATAGATACTTTTCGGGTTGAGCGCGATACCGTCATCGACGGCGAGACCTTTTATTTCATATCAGGGATGGGACTGCGCGGGACCTTGGCGACCAATCGTGATGATGGGTTCTGGATTATGGGTCCCATGGGCCAACCAATCATGCTGGCCAAATTTCCTGGGGTGGACGGCGAAGATTTTTCAATGACCGTGGGACCGAGCGTGATTACCAATCGGCTGGATAAGGCGGGTCTTGAAATTGAAGTTCCGGCTGGGAAATTTTATTGCTATAAATATTCGCAGGTTATGGGACCGATGCGGCGGACGACTTACAATTATTTCGCCCCGGGCCTGGGCCTGGTCAAAATGGAGACTCTGGGCAGTCCGACCGGCAAACCCATTATGGTAGGTCGCTTGATTGATTACGCGGCCCAGTGATAATTTTATCGGCGGGGAGAATTATGCGAAAAATATTTCCGATATGTTCAGCGTTATTGGCGCTTGTTTTATGGTTTGGCTGTACTGAAGAAAACGTGGATTTGGGAACGATTCCCGAAGAACCAATTTACTTTATTGATTCGGTTTCCCCGGCCGATGGAGCCACATCAGTCGCGGTCAATTATCCCATTATCATTACTTTTCTGCGCGTCATGGATACGGCAACGCTTATTGGTGATCGATTCGATTTGAGCGGCGATGCCGGTTATGCGTTTTCACGAAATAAAACTCAGGCGACTATCTACCCCTACAATGATCTAGAATATAACACCGAGTACACCGTCACAATTGAGGCCGGGATCGCCGATTCGATCGGCAACGTCATGGACACCGATTACGAATGGTCGTTTACGACCGGATTGGGAATTTCATTTCTCGAATCGACCTATCCCGTCAACGGACAAACTCAGATACCTTTGGACGCCGTCATTACGGTTACTTTTGCCAGCGAATTGAATCTCGCTACGATTAATAACAGCACTTTTTACCTGGATAATAACGTCACGGGAACGGTGACGTATTCAAATCGAATCGCCCGGTTTACTCCGAGTGCCAATTTGCCGGCCGATACGACCTACACGGTGACGCTCACTTCCGATATCACGGACAATACGGGAATGTCATTGGGGAGCGATTATATCTGGAGTTTTTCGACGATCTTTTCCGATTCGATACCGCCTGCGTTGGTTAGAGTTTCTCCGGCTGAGGGTGAAATAAATGTTCCGGCCAATATACCGCTTTCATTGATATTTAACGAAGAAATCGATCCCGAGTCGGTAAATCTTCAGGTATTTGTCAGTTTTGGAATCGAAGGAGTTATCCGCACGGAAGATAGCATCGTTATCTTTTCGCCCAATCAATATCTATTGAATAATCAGGAATATACGGTAACTTTCAGCGGCCAGGTGGCTGATAAATCAGGCAACACTCTGTACCTCAATTATAGCTGGTCATTCACCACCGGCGGCGGCCCTGAGATTGTTTCGGTTTATCCCCAACCGGGAACGATAGGAGTCCCGATCGATACGACCGTGTGGGTGACGTTTACCAACGACATGGATTTATCGACAATCAACAGCAGTTCCTTTGCGGTTTTGGATGAGGATGAAAATCTTGTATCAGGTATCAGGACGTATAGTAATAAAACCGCGACGTTTGTTCCGGCGCAGCCGTTTTTGCCAAATCATACCTATAAAGTCATTTTAACGATGGGCGTACGCGACATCACCAATCAACCAATTCCATCCGATACGGTCTGGACTTTCACGACCGAGGCGGCAGCAGCATTGTAAAACGTTGCGCCAGGTCTTGATTCGGCGACGACCTCCGAAAAATAGGTGAAGCGCTTTTTCGAGGGGCTCCATCCGCAAAAAAATGTATTGACACAATAATATAATTATTCTTAATTATGTTTATGCTCGTTCAGGGGATTAGATATTAATCCGGACAGAGCGATATTTGGTATAAGGTATAGTCAACCCAATCACTCGGGAGGTAATTTTATGAAAATATCGAGATATTTCGTTATCGTGATGATAATTGCTCTGGCAGTTGTCATTATGAAAACCGGGGCTAATGCAACTAAACCTTCAATAATACACCTATTCAATATAGAATATACGATTTCACCTGATTCGCTGTCCAGCGGAGAAGTAATTCTCACCTCATTTGTCACGCCTAATTTTGAGGGAAGTCCCGCCTTATGGAAATGTAAGGAATGTGAGATTACTTTCAATATCGACACTATCGACAATCTGCAATACAAGGGTCCGATGATCATGACCGGCATAGCCAGCAAAGAAAATCCTGCAGTCTTCGAACTGAAGTTCAATATTCCTGAAAATGACACATCAGGATTTGAAATTACGATTCGGTCAAGAGATAGTATTGGCATGCTTATAAACTATTTTTGGGTAACGACAGAAAGCAAAGGTTTTTTTCACGGCAATCCTAAGAAAAATAGAGGTTCTGACCCTACTAAACGAAAGCCAAGAATAATTACGAAGGAAGAGCAACAATACCGAAAAATGAAAGAGATGGAAAAGACGCCTTTGACCGAATATTCCGCTCAAACGCTGGTAGTTGGCAACAAAACATATATTCGCAGGAAAGGTGAATATAAATTTCGCCTTGCACCTACTTTTGCCGATCCAAAAGATGCCAAAGACGATGAACGAATGATAGAATACTGGGAGTGGATGCGGAAAGATGTATTCATTCTCGACTTGTCCGCTACCAAAGATTACGATTTTGCTAAAGGCAAGGTTGATTCTCTTATCTCAACTACCAAAGAACATCACTATAAAGTTTTTCTGACTCCCGAACAACTGGATACTCTTCTTGAAAACGGAATCAAAATACTGCCATACTCCGATCCTGACGAAGAACCGCCTGAAAATCAGGAATCGTCATCGGGCGGCGATCTGCTTTATGATAATTTTGAACGTTCATCATTGGGAAATTCATGGATTACGGATGATTTAAATCCATTAAACGGCATACATATATGGAAAATTGAAGAGTGCCCCAATGAAAATCCCTGCGACGGTGGATATAGATATGCCTGGGCCGCCGGATACAATCAATGCAGTCAATACACGCACAATATTGAATCGCCGCTTTTGCTCGCCGAACAAATTTATGTCGGCGAACAATTGCGCGTTTACATTTCATATTGCATTAATCATGAACTGGCATCAAATCTTCCTTATGAATACGACAATTGTTTCTTCTGGTATAAATTGGGAGAGGAATGGACAAGCGCGGCTGTACATTTTGGTGACTCATGGCGTTTCCCTGATAATGATTATGGATGGAAGATCTACACTTTTCAAATTGATAATCCCCAGGGTGAGGATTCGCTGGATTTTTGTTTCAAATTCGTTTCTCATAATATTGTCACTTCCGAGAATGGGGTTTTTCTCGACAACGTCTGGGTCTGGGGTGAAGACAGTCCCACAGTAACTGTCAGCGGCCGGATAAATTATTGGGAATTGGGACAACCATATTTACAGTATCATAGTTTATCGTACTTTCGCGTTGAACTATGGGATTATGACTTATCGACCAACACGCCCCGAATCAGGGTCGATGATGGGCTGACATTTACCAATAATTTGGGATATTTTCAATTCGATCCGGTACTTAACATGTATGCCGATAATGACGGAACCGAATTGGATATTGCCGTTCGGATATTCGCTGATAATGATACAATTGAGGTCAAAAGCGATCTGGCGGGACAAATAACTTATTATTACGATTCTGACGTAAATGAAAATGTGGGATGTGGTATCTTAAATTTATACAATATTGGCATAGATACCTCGAAAAGTGATTATTTCTACGTGGCCGATATCGCCCGTAATAATTTCAAGCTTTGGAATTCCGTTACCGGTCTGTACCCCGGAAAACATACCGCTATCCTAAATGACAGCGTTGAAACGGGTGCAAGTGCTCAGTCACTTAGAATATCTACTGCTAATGATCCCGCTTTAGCCTACCCGGACTCTTATGACGCCGGCGTTATATATCATGAATTGGCTCACAAATATGAACTGCTTGACCGATTTTTTGACCTAAATATTAGTCAATCACATTATTGGAACTTCATAGTTCCTCCTGGCCTGGCATCGCTTGAAGGTTTCGCCCATTTTTGGGCTTCGTTTAGTGAAAACCGCGAAGTATGGTATGACAGCTACAATAATTTCAAGGATACGTTATGGGTTAATTCAGAAAATGGAGAATGGGGACGGCAAGGTGTCACGCATAATCTAACGGAGGGTTCAGCAAATGCTATGGGTGATAGCTGCGAAGCATCTGTCGCCGGAATACTGTGGGATATTTATGACGACAATGTCGATGATTACAGCGGTGAAATCGATTGGGGAATTCTTGACAGACCACACCATCCTGATAATGTAAAAGATAACCTGAATATCAGCATGAATGAAATTATGGATGTGGTTCTTCACAAGACGCATGATTTGCTCAGGCCGGAAACAATAGAGGAGTTTTGGCATGTATGGTTTTGTGATGTTTACAGCAATGGCCTTTTTTTCGAGATGAGCGATATATGGTTTGAACATGGCCTTAATTCAACCGGAAACGAATATACCGGCGATATTAATTTTAATGGATTGAATTGCGAAGTGTCTGACGCAGTCATGTTCGTTAATTATTTTAGGTGGGGAACTTCCGCATTTCAGGGGCATGAACAGGAAAGCATAATAAATTCAAATGTTAATTGTGATAATGCCGCTTTGACTGTTGCCGACTTTGTATATTTGATAAGACTGATTATAGATGAAGAGAGTTATCGGAATTGCGACCCCTGCTATGAACAGGGTTTCCGGGAATCAACAATATATTCTGAAATCATTGGCCCGGAGAGTATATCAATTAACGATACGATAAGAATTTCACCTTTTACGGCAACAACTGGAGCTGAAAATATCCCGCTAAATATTGAATTTTCTAATTTGGAAACAGTGAGCGGTTTGCAGGCTCGATTAATATATGATACCGCCATATTTAATCCGGTATTTTTGGATCCTCAAAGTGATACCATTACTCTGGCATACGAACTACTGAATCGTTGCCAGAATTATATTTCAAGCGGCGGCGTGGTAGAAACTCAGCGCCGCGAACCAGGTGAAATATTAATCAGATTTTTACCGGATATGGACCTGAACGCCAAAATCTCATCTGATTCGGAACCGATTATTCGTTTATTTCTTGATGTGAAAAACGATGCTCCTTTGGGAGAAACCAACATAGCGTTTGCCGAAGACGCCTATGATAAAAACGAATTGGGCGATACCACGGGTGCATCTATATTCCCGACTTTGATTGATGGATTAGTAACAATCGAAGAGCTTACTTTTATTTGCGGCGATGCCAACGGTGATGGTGTTGTTGACGGTGATGACCCGCAATATATAATTGACTTCATATTCAATAGCGGCCCGCCCCCAGATCCAATGGAAGCAGCCGATGCTAATTGTGATGGATCGGTTAATGTGGGAGACGCCTTATATCTTATTCAATATTTGCAGAATAACGGCCCGGAACCCTGCGCCAACTGCCCGTAATCTTAGAGCATAAAAGTATTCTATCGAATAGATATGAATTATCACCCCCCGAATCTGACGCACAACGCCACGCCGCCGAAGGGTTTATCCTGGCTTAGTTTGGCTAAATTGGAGAAATTGGCGAAAATATTTAACCCGACATGTTTATAATAAAGTTGAGTTTGAAACGCCATACCAAATGTCTTTACATGAATCTTTTCATGGCTCGTATGAAAAAACCCACGGCTGATGAGATCTCCTCGAGTGACCATATTGAGCCAGCCCACTCCCAGCTCAAGCGAAGACGATAAATTCCCTTCTTTTCTTGATCTCAATCCAATTAAAAACGAAACATCGGTCGCGGATTCGGAAGGCGAAGTTGTGCCAATGATCTGCATTTCTTCGTGCCTTATGACACGGAAAGAATAGGATAATGTCTTAATCTGATAGGTCGCGTTCAAATTAATCCCAATTCCGACTGTACTGGTCCCAACTCCAAATCCAAAATCCAGGCTTCTGGCACGTAAAGGATTTACCGTTACGCAAATCGTTATAATAGCCATAAGGATTAATCTACGTGTTTTTTTTGATAACATCTTTTGCCTCACATTCTTGTTCGGGATAGTTAGCTACTATCCAATTTTCTGTCTAATTGGGAATTAGCAATTATTATGCCGGATGTTTGAGGCCCACAGTCATGCCTTCAAGTGCATGCCAGGCAAAAAGTTGTGGGGTGTTGCGGTTATGCGAGCGATATGTTATGCTGGGTACGAAATAACCATGAAATGAATAGTTACAGGCCGATATCCACATCGCTCCTAAATGTCATTTATTTTGTAGTGACAACCCCAGGGATGTCTCTGCATTATTTGGGCTGATACGGTATTCCCTTCATTCTCCTTACTGTATGCGGTAAATGTCCACATCTGATGAGAAAAATGGGTTTGTTTCCTCAGATTAACGTTTTGGGTCATATCAACAGGCGAAAGCCTGTTTTCAGCTGTCGCTCGGTGTTTCCGCCTTTCACGGAAATATTGGCCTACAATGCGGGATCGTCGCGATGAGCCCCTGCGGGCAATTGTGTATATGCAATATATTCCATCTTACTAATGCGGATGAATTCTGAAAATACATCAGATTGGTTGGATATTTGTAAATGCTCTTTGTGGGACCCCATCCAAAAAAATGCGCTTCGCTTATTTTTCGGATGGGCTGCAGATCGTGCCGATAGATGATTTGTAGAAGTTATCCTTTCCCAAGTCTGAAGACTTGGGGCACCCTGGCTAATTTAATGTTCATATTACTGTTGTGTTTTAATATATTATAATGTGTCTGGGTGAGTTGTACGAATGAAGAAAGCGATTACTCGTAGCGGATAATGTTGAGGAGAGTCCTGTCATTTTGAAAATTGCAAACAGATAAGGTGACAACATGGTTGAACAAGAAAGACAAGATGTGACGATTGTCGGTGGTGGTAGTAGTACGCATGTTTTGATTCCTTTTCTTTCCGGTGCGGGTTTTGACGTCAACATTCTCACACGAAAGCCGAAGGAATGGTCCCGGAAGGTCGATGTTCAGTTGCACTCGATTCATGGGGAACTCCAGGAGGAGTTTAGTGGTTCCCTGACGAAAATCAGTGACAATCCGGCTGAAGTCATTCCACAGGCAAGTTTTGTGATTTTGTGCATGCCTGTATGCAAATATCGCTTCGCTCTTCACGGCCTGGCGCCGCATCTTGCGAAAGATAAAGAGGTGTTTGTCGGGACCATCTATGGTCAAGCAGGATTTAACTGGATGGTCGATGAGATCAAGAAGAAATTCGATTTGAACAATATCACCACCTTTGCCATCGGTTTGATTCCGTGGATTTGCCGGGTCATTGAGTATGGTAAGGTGGGAGTGACCTATGGTTGTAAGGAGCTCAATGTCGTGGCGGTGTCACCGCCGAATCGTTTCTCTGAACTCAATGACCTTTTGTTGAAGAATATTTGCGAGCGGTGGCTGAAAAAAGGACCTTTCCGACAGGCCGCCAATTTTTTGTCACTGACTCTGTCTGTCGACAACCAAATCATCCATCCTTCGCGTTGCTACGGTTTGTTTCTCAAATACGATGGAAAATGGGCGAACAAAGAAGATATCCCCTATTTTTACCGCGACTATGACCAAAAATCCGCCGACCTTCTACAGGAATTAGACGCGGATTTCTCTAAGATTCGAGATACCATCAAGGCAAAATATCCTCAGCAGGATTTCCAATACATGCTTGATTATTTGGGTCTTGAGCGACTCTCATACCAGTCGGAAAACACCGACATTCGCGAGTCATTCACGACTTCGCTGACGTTGGGAGCCATCAAACCACCCACCATTCAATTAGAAAGCGGCGAATGGATCATTGACAAGGACCACCGCTTCTTTACAGACGACATTCATTATGGCCTGTGCATCGCAAAATGGATTGCCGACCAACTAGCTCTGGACGTTCCCACCATTGATAGCATCATCGACTGGGCCCAGCAATTGCGCAATGAGAAAATCATCGAGGGGAATAGATTGTTATTGAACAGCGAAAGCCTGACCTCGGAATTCATGTCCGGCATTCCTCCGGTGTATGGACTCAACAGCATCGATGCCATACTGGACTAATTTCTGTTTTCAATCCCCAGCGAACTTGACAAACGCTGTGAAAAAACTGACTTAGAAAGTGGTACAATAGCCGGGGGGAATCGAACCCCCCATCCTGCTTAGTCGAATGAATTGAAACTAAATTCGGTGAAAAGCCTAATTCTGTACCGAAGAAGTTCTGTCTATTGTGACAATACGCATTATCGTAACTTGTTGTTAAGTAATCACATAAGAAAATAGCGGGGGCTACGAGACGAGTTCATCAACTGGGTAATTGATAATGCGGCTTAATAACTAACTCAAACCCGCTCAATATCTGCTATTTCGGCCATTCGTACGCATTTGATTTTACTGTGTCGTTTCAGCCTAAAGTGGACAGGAATGGCTTGAATTTAAGACGTGGTTTTGTAGATTTGGCATATCAGAGAGGAGTTAGTTATGAGTGGCAACAGAAGCCAGAGTCCTGAATCGGTAGTCCGGGAGATTCGTCGTAAGACGAGGCGCAAGTATTCCACCGAGGAGAAGATTCGCATTGTGCTGGAAGGACTTAAGGGCGAAGTCAGCATATTTGAAATCCGGAAATTATAAGGCGGCAATTAATGGATTTGAAGGCATCAAGAAAGATTTTTCATATCGCAGATTTCTAAATAGTCATTTGAGCGTCAAATTGCACTATTATCTTGGAATTGCCTACGAAAATGACAACCAGAATGAATCAGCTATTAGGGAGTATTCGAAATTTCTTAAGTCTTGGCAAGATGCTGATGCGGACTTAAAAACCATCGATGATGCCGGAAAGCGGTTAACTCGATTACAAAATCAATTTTAATTCAACCAAAGTATCAGTCGCCAACCTGCGGCAGGGGGACTTATGTTGATACCTGTATTCTGAGAGGGTAGTAATTGTCATTATCGGCCAGATAGCTCTTTAGCTCACCGGAGATATAACACGGACCATTGTCCGATAACAATCTTGGTCGGTGGCGGGCATATATATATTTCCCGATATATTGGGTTTTTTAAGATTCTTAAGATTCCATAACTATTCCAGCAAACTGAGAAAACGAGACTACAAAAAAGTAATTGCTATTAGACAAACTATATCTTAAATTTCAACTACACCTGTCCAAATTGTCTAACGGTGTACAATCGGAATCACTAGGACTTAATACTTAAACGCTGCAACCGTATCTTGGCATCCTCCACCTCGTCTATTGGTGTATCGGCGTTTTGCCAATAATCGAGAAAGGCTTGGTACTGCTCAACAGCCTTTCCGAACCATTTGGATCGCTCATATGCCAGTCCGAGGTAATAGTGTGTCCTGACGCCCCACACCCCGAAGAACACCCGGTGCGAACTGTAAACGGACAGCAGTTTTTCAAACTCGGCGACAGCTTCCTCCAGCTGTTCTGCCTCAAGGTAGGCGCGCGCTTTCCAGAAACGAGAATAAAAATCTGTAATGTCTGGCGTCACTTTTTCAAAATATGTGACCGCTTGCTCTGGCTTACCCTTGGCCCGATTAATCAATCCCAGGACGAACCAGTATGAATTCAGGGGTTCGTTGGATTCTTCAAGCATTTGCTTCAAAGTATCGGCCAACTCCTCAGCTTTTTTCATCTCGCCGATTCCAATCAGGAACTGGATATAAAAGGCATGATATCCTGCGGCGGTATTACCAAAACCGGTCGGCGGGCAGGCAAGATACTCCTCATAGGTTTCGGCGGCGCCCTGGAAATCTTTCAGTTCCTCCAACACCTGGGCCTTCTGCAAGAGCTTGTATTCCGGCTTGCGTGTATTCGCTCCCGCGGTTATTTCTAATGTCTCGGCGGCGATGCAGCTATCGAGAATTTCCAATGCCTTCCGGAATTGCCCGCTGTAGACAAAAATTTCCACCAGGTATCGCCCGGCACTCGATTTGTATCGTTCATTTTCAGTTTTGCCAAATGCCATGATACAACTTTTGGCCTTGGCATATTCACGCTTGAAGATGTACATGCGGCCGAGGGATTCCAGGGAAGTGACAAAATCCGGTTTTATCTGTAAGGCCATTTGAAAAGACTCGATCGCTGCATCAAGTCTTCCGTTCTTGGAATAAATATCTCCTCGTGTATCATAGGGATTGGCTTCATCTGGAGCCAGTTCGATATATTTATTTATGGCCCATAATGCCTTTTCGAAATTACCGACATTATCATAGGCATAGGCCAGCTGATTATAGGCCGGTTTGTAATAGGGATCAATATCAATAGCTTTTTCAAGATTCGCAAAACTCTCGTCAAAGTCGCCGATGGTATATTTAAACCGGCCAATATCATAATAGGCCTTTTTCTCATCTGGATATCGCGTCACCAAAGCCTCCAATTCCTCAATGGCACGGGACATATCCCTTCGGTAGACAGCCTCCAGACTACGAATATAATGTTGTTCCTTTTTGCCTGCCCGGTTACTGTATTTGACTGCTTTCTCGGTTAATCGACCATCCTTGAGCAAGGCCAGGTAATAATATGCCATGGCAAAGGTCGAGTCATATGTCAGGGCCTTCTCGAAGCTTTCAATTGCTTCGCCCCGGTAAAGCTTATAATAGGAGTCAACGCCGGTGAGATAATGGCGATACGCTTCAGCCGAATTCGTCGTCACTTCGGCGACTGGACGGTCGAGTTCCTGAGCTGCCTCAAGAGGTAGGGTCAGGTCCTGTTTCAATTCAGCCGTGAGCCTATCTACCAGCGAAAAGGGATCATCATCCGGGCCGCCAGTAATGTGCTGAGCGGCAACAACATGACCGGAAGCGACTTCGACCAGCTGAGAGGTGATTTCCATGTATGGTTCTTCCTGCAGGATATGTCCCATGATCATCCATTTCGCTCGACCTTTACTGGCAATCTCGGTGGCGATATCCCGGTTAAGGGCGTTGATTTTTTCATGCCCTGACTGGCGCATCAAATCGTATAGACGTTGACTGGATATAACCTGCAGGTATTGTGATTCGGCGAGATCGGTAATGAGGAGGTTGGTGATTATTTCCCCCCATTTCAGGGGATCGTCGGGGTTAGCAAGATTGTCAAAATAGATGATGGCGATGCGGAATTCTTCGGCGACGGCCTCCTGTGTCGGACTAATTTGGATCTGCCACGGCTTCAGAATAAGGACCATGACTATAATCGCAATCATGACGGCAGGGATAAGAATCGGGCGTAATCTTCTGGCGAGAAAACCTCTGAATTGCTTTTCGGCCGCAACCGCGGCCTCCTCCGGTGACTCATCCACTATGCGGTCCATCAGGATTTGAATATCGGTGTCCCGGTTAATTATGGGCGCGGCGTCTTTCAACTGCCGGGCCAGCGTCCAGCAATGGCTACAACCAAGAAGGTGGATTTCGAATTCCTGCCTTTGATTGTCATTCAACAGGCCCAGTTCATAGGCGTGAAGCATCTGTTCAAATCGTTTGTCAGTACATTCACTCATTGATCCGTGTCCTCGTTTTTCAGGCAGGATACTAACAATGTTCTCGCCCGAAAAAGGCTTGTATAGAAAACTCTCTTAGTCAATTTAATCTTTTCGCAGATCTCAGTCGTAGAAAATCCCTGATAATGCAGATTTAATATCCGGGCATAACGGATATTTCTTCGACCGATTTTCTCCAGACAAAACAGCAATCGACGTTTCAATTCCGGATTTTCCACCAGCGGAGCAGGTCGTGGAAGACGATTATCCCTTATAGCGTCCCTCATTAATGATCCCCGACGTCTCTTGGTCTGGATATAATCCAATATCTTATTATTCAACACTTTATAAGCCCAAGCGGCAAAACTCACCTTGAAGTCAATCTTTATGTATTCCTTATGAATAGTCATCAAGGCATTCTGAACGATCTCCTCAGCATCCGCTTTATCCCATATTCTATGGAGTGCGAAATATAGAAATTTATCAGAAAGCAATTGAAAAAGATGCTTTTCTTTGGTCGCATCGCCCCTGCGCACCTGGTTATATAGATAATTAATGTCTGGTTCGGTCACCGTACAGCCTTTTTGATAATGTGTAAATATATGAATTTTAAAGCGTTGTCACAATATTTTGTGCCAATTTCCTTTTCCTGACAGGTTTGACAACTTGCCGCCCCAAACCTTCTCCTGTAGAACTATTGAAAGTAACCCGGAAAACCCCATAAGATGTATTTTCACGACCAGACAATGTAAAAAATTGAGCATTTATACACCATTTCCATGGATGGCATAAGAGTGTTATGCTAAATAGATAAACATACAGGAGGAGATATGTTACCATTTTACCGGGCAATTATCGTGTTGATGGCAATTTTTTACGCCAACCCCACCCTTTCGGTTGGTCTTCTTAACGAACCTGAAGGTATCGTTTTTGATTCCATGAATAATCGTTATCTGGTCTCCAATTGGCGATCGGGAACAGTAGTCGAAATAAACAGCGCCGGCGAGCAAAGCTATTTTAAAACGGGGTTGGGCAATTGCGCCAGTATAATTATCGACGGAGATGTTGTCTACGTAGCCGTGAACAACAATGGTGTGATTGGCCTTGATCTGGCAACAGGAGCAACTCTCATGAGCGTGAATTTCGCAGGTGCCGGGGGATGCCACGGTTTGGCTGCAGACACTTCGGGCTACGTCTACGCAACAGACTGGAGGAACAGCAGAATCTATCGCGTCGATCTCAGTGATAATTCCTATTCAGTCTTTGCCAATGCAGGCAAAGGAGTCAATTCGCCTCTGGGGATTCATTTTGACCCATTCAGAAATCGTTTGATAATGGCCTCAATGACCAATAATTTTCCGATTCAGGCTCTTAATCTGTCTGACACCACGGTTTCAGCTCTTATTAGTCCCTCCCTTCCCCCTCTTGATGGTATAGCCAGGGATCATATGGGCAATTACTATATCTCTACGATGGCGAGTAACAGTCCAGGATCGAATAATAATAATTCGATCTATCGATTCGACAGCACTTTCAGTCAACGACCGCAACTTATAATATCTGGGCTCGACGGTCATACTGACATTTATTTCACCAGTCACAACAATATTTTGGCTGCTGTTATCTACTGGGACCATGATGTCATTTATCTGCCGATTTATGGCTACACGCATCTCAACGGATACACATTTTCCGATGATCTCTATGGAGACGGTGATGGCATTCCGGAAGGCGGCGAAACGGTCGAATTGGTTTGCCAAATATCAAATCGGGGTGTTGATACAATAGTCGATCTTTCAGTAAACCTGTTCTCTAATGATGCCGCCTTGCGGATTATCGATGGCTCGACAGTTATCGGTGATGTTCTGGAGGGGCATACAGTGGATAATGAAGGCGATCCCTTTATAATTGAAATTCCCAATGATTATATCCCCCGTTTCGATTCATTATATTTCGAAACTATCTGGCAGTGCGACACCGGCACGGTAACTAATACCTTGGCGGGCGCAAAAAATATCGGAGCTGCCTCGATATTATTGGTAAATGATGACGGCGGAAGCGGTGTCGATGGGTACTATATTTCCTGTCTTCAGGCAGCCCATATACCCTATGATATATGGTCATCGCCACCTTCTCCCTCATCAGAGGATCTGAACGGTTATGACATTGTGATCTGGTTCGTCGGTGATTACCAAACCAGTCCTCTGGATAACGATGAAGTCAGCGCGATGAAGGGCTTTCTCGATGCCGGCGGGCAGCTTTTCCTCACGGGGCAGGGGATTGCCGCGCAGCTTGACACGGATGATCAGTCTTTTTTGCATGATTACCTACACGCCGGTTATGTCGCAACAAGCTTTGTTCCGATCCTGGCATCTGCAGGAGGTCAGGTTTTTGATATTTCCGACTCCATCTATATCCAGGGTTCCGGCGGCGCAGCCAACCAGGTTGCTCCAGATCATCTGGCAGCGATCAATGGTGGCGTAGACGAGTATCGGTATCTTGTGGCAGACAATCCGGGCGCCGTATCGTACCTTGGGACGTATAAGGTGATTTTTTTCGGATTTGGTTTCGAAGCTATAATCAACGGTGACAGTCGTTGGACGGGGCGGGGTATTATTATGGACAAAATTCTCGATTTCTTCGCGTATCAGCGGCCACAGAGTACGATATCATTGGCTGTCGCGCCGGGTGATCCCATACATATGACAGAGCACACCCCGGAATTATCGTGGAGTCATTCCGATGCAGAATTCGTTCAGCAGGAATATCATGTCCAGGTCAGCAATGATGATGACTGGTCAATGCCGGAAATGTGGGATTCCGGTCCGATATCAGGATCGGAAACGAGTTTAGTCTATGCGGGCACCGCGCTGAGCGACGGCTCAACATATTATTACCGGGTGAGAGTATCGAATGGGATAACTTGGTCATACTGGTACTATAGTGAGTTCAGGATGAATTCGATACCTGCATCGCCGACCAACCTCGATCCGGATAATATGCAGGAACTGGAGGACAATCCGCCTACCCTGTCACACGCCAATTCTCAGGATAACGAAGGCGATAGCCTGACATATTCATATGAAGTCTACGACGACGAACTGCTAACTGAATTGATAGTACAGGCTTCAGGTATTCCGGAGGGCGACGACGGAATGACGACCTGGGAACTACCCGATACTATACCGAATGAGAACGACTATTTCTGGCGCGCCCTGGCGTATGATGGATTCGAGTACGGTGGTTGGAGCCAGGTGGCAACCTTTTATATTCTTGCGCCCTATTTCTGCGGCGACGCCAATGGAGACACCGAAACAAATGTCGGGGACGCCGTCTTCATCATCAACCACATTTTCAAAAGCGGCCCCGTACCAGACCCGATTGATGCATGCGATTCCAACTGCGATGGTCAATGCAATGTCGGCGATGCTGTGTACATGATAAACCACGTCTTCAAAGGCGGCCCGGGGCCGTGTGCGGGGTGTGAGTAGGGAATTTTGATTTATTGGGGACAATTATGGTCGGTAAATGTTAATATGCCAGACAATTGAGATTACTTCATGGGAAGAATCAAAGTACCTCATTTGAGATCCTTTTTTTATTTTGTGACCAACTTGGGACTATGCATGGCCAAAACATACAAAACTACACAAAACCAAATAAAAACAAATAAAAATACCTAAATGGCTCTCCATTAATGCCGGGTGCCCAACGCCTTTAGGGCTTGTTGAAAAACCGGGGTATTTCATTCATTTTTATAGGTCAGCCGAAGAGAGGCAAAGAATGATATCTCCGTTCCGGATTTCTTTTAGACCGGTGGCCCAACCGAAAAATAAGCGAAGCGCATTTTTTCGGGTAGGGTCCCACAAAGAGCATTTACAATTATTCAACCAATCTAACGTGTTTTCGGAATTCATCCTCATATGTAAGATGAAACATATTGCAAATACACAATTATCAGTGAGGGCTCGTCGCGACAAGCCCGCCATATATGTCGCAACGAATCTTCGGGTCGCTCGCGAGCGAATCCTACGGGAAAAAAACAGGCCCCCGCCTGTCGGAATCACCATTGAGTTGATATGACCCAAAACGTTAATCTGAGGAAACAAACCCATTTTTCCGGCAAATGTGGATACATGCCGGGCATCAAATCTTTGGCCAAAAATCCGGGTCATCTACGCAACAGCCAAAAACAGGCCTTTGCCTGTAAAAGGACAAAACGAACCCAATTCGCTGTAAACTTAACTATTGTTTACTATTAAAAGGAATTTTTGAAAATGCAAATGTGGATAATTCTTCTGGATTTCCGCCTTCGGGCGTGTTGAAAAACCACTGCCAAGAGTTGAGGTGGGTCTTGATTTCGTGAAAACAAAATTGTGATCTGCTGTGTATCAAGAACTTACGATTCGAAATGTTTTCCCATTCCTTAGGCTGAAGATCATTTCAAGACTTTTTCAACAAGCCCCTTCGCTCTCCGAGATGAAATAAAAAAATAATTTGCTCTGTGGCGTGGACAATAGATAAAAAATATTATACGAGGTTACATAGTCTCGGGGGTGGAGAGGCTATTGTCTTCCGATTGAGCCGGCGCTTTTTTCGAATGGTACATCATAAGAATTATCGTAACGATAATACCGCATGATACGGCCATGTCGGCGATATTGAAGATCGGCCAGCGATCAAGGTGATAGGAGGCGATGGAAATATCAGGGAATTCGCAGTCTATAAAATCGACTACCTCACCGAAACGAAAACGGTCGATGATATTTCCGGCGGCGCCTCCCGAGACTATCGCCAGGGGAATCGAGATGAAACTCACTTTGCGATTTTTGATGACATAAAATAAAAGGATAACGAACACGATCAATGATGTGATGAGATAATAATTGGGGCCGCCCAGTCTCATGCCGAAAGCCCCGCCCGGATTATAGGCTAATGTCCAGCGGAGATAATCTCCCAGAACCGGTACGGGTTGACCCAGGGTGAGTGAAGATAAAGCGATATACTTGGTCGCCTGGTCTAAAACCAGGACCGCGATGAAGAGGATTATAAGCTTGAAAGAGGTTTTGTCGATCACTTGCGTCGAACTTTCTTTTTCTCTTCCGCTTCTTTACATGCAATACAGAAACGCGCGTGTGGGACAGCTTCCAGCCGAGGTTTGGTTATATTTTTGCCGCATTCGTGGCATTTGCCATAAGTGCCGTCTTCGATGCGGCGCAAAGCTTCATCGAGATGATAAATCAACCGGCCTGATTTCGATGCCAGTAGAAACTTTTTTTCCCGCTCCTGCGCGTCGGTGCCCAAATCGGCCATGTGATACGAATACGACGACAGATCGCCCGTTGATTCCTTGATCGTCGCCGTCGAGTCTTTGCGCAGACCCTGGATGTTTTCCATCAACGTCTCGCGCTTGGCCAAAATGAGCTTTTCGTATTTCTTCATGTCCGCTTTTTTCAAAGCGCACCCCCGGGTTTTAAATACGTCCTATTGCAATATACGTAATTTCACCGTTGATTTTCAACTCTTCAATTGTGCCCAATGCAAATTGTGCTCCGGCCTCTTTATTTCCCTCAATCGGATTCGCCGTAAACGGCTCAGCCAGAGTTTCGGCGCTGATATAATCGCCAAAGTTCTTTATCGCCGCCGCCACCGGTTCATCGGCAAACAACGTTATTCGAATCCGGTCGGTAACTTCGAAACCGGAAGATTTTCGTTTATTCTGAATCTTGTTGACCAGTTCGCGCGCGAACCCTTCCTGCCGGAGTTCTTCATTGAGGCTGGTATCCAACACGACCGTATAAGGTCCGTCGGATTCTACGGCAAAACCTTCCCGCTCGTTGCGGATAATTTCAACCTCTTCAGTGGTTAGCTCTACCTGGCGGCCGTCAAATTCCAGTTTCAAACTTTGTGTCCGCGCAAAATCTTTAATTTCATCAGAAGGCAGGGAAGATATTTTTTCAGCCGCCTGTTTTACGGCTTTTCCGAACTTGGGTCCCAGTTTGGCAAAGACCGGTTTTGCCGAGTATGATACATATTCTGCCGGATTATCCGAATATTCAATCGTCTTGATATTCAATTCCCGCAGAATAATTTCATTTATATTATCCGAAGGCTTATCGCCGTTTTGGTTGTTTATGATTATCCTCGACAGCGGTTGCCGGACTTTGAGATTCTTGCGTTTGCGTGCCGACAAAGCCAGAGAAACGACTTTTTGTACATATGCCATTTCCTCTTCCAACCCAGTATCAATAGCCTCGACATTATAATTTGGATACGAGGTCAAATGAATCGATTCACCTTTGGCTCGTCGCGATTCTCCCACCAGTTGACCGTAAATAAAGTCGCAGAAAAAGGGAGCAATCGGAGCCATCAGTCCGCAAACTCCGACGAGGATGTCATAGAGAATGGAATAAACCAGCATTTTATCGGGATCGTTACCGGAACTGTAGAAGCGAGAGCGATTGAGGCGAATATACCAGTTAGACATGTCATCAATCACAAAATCTTGAATCAATCTCGCTGCCCGAGTGATGTTATAATCATCGAGAACCTCGGATACCGATTTGACGACCGAATTGTATCGTGACCGAATCCATTTGTCTATCAGCGTTTCCCGTCCGGCGCGTTTGCGCAAGAAATCGCTGATAGATAAATTTTCTTTATCGGCCCTTTCGGCAATATCATCTATGTTGGCGTACAGGGCCCAAAAGGCGTAACTGTTTTTCAGCGTATCGAAAAATTTTCGTTGTGTAATCTTCACACCCTCGGGATCGAATTTGAGAGCGATCCAGGGATGTGAGATTGAGATCATATACCAGCGGACTGCATCGGCGCCGTAAGTATTGAACATATCAAACGGTTCAATATAGTTGCCGATATGCTTCGACATTTTTTTGCCCTCCTGGTCAACGACAAATTCCATAACCAGGCAATTTTCGAAACAAGATTTATCGTAAAAAATAGTTGAGATGGCCAAAAGCGAATAAAACCATCCCCGGGTCTGATCGACGGCTTCAGAAATGAATGCCGCTGGGAAAAGTTCTTTGTCGAAGCGATCCTTATTCTCAAACGGATAATGCCATTGCGCGAATGGCATCGCCCCGGAATCAAACCAGACGTCAATAACCTCGGAGACGCGAGTCATTTCACCGGAACAAGCGGAGCAGGTCAGTTTGATCTCATCAATGTAAGGCTTGTGCAGATCAAGATTATCAGGAACGCCGATGCCCTCATTCTTTAATTGCTCGACGGAACCGACAGCTCGCTTTTCGCCGCATTTATCGCATATCCAGATCGGAAGAGGCGTACCCCAGAATCGCTCACGAGATATAGCCCAATCAATATTATTTTCCAGCCATTCTCCGAAGCGGCCGGAGCCGATTTCGGGCGGATACCAATTAATTCGTTTATTGTATTCCAGAAGTTTGTCTTTAAACTGAGTCGTCCGGATATACCATGAATCCCGGGCGATATAGATCAGAGGTGAATGACATCGCCAGCAAAAGGGGTAGCTGTGAGTGTACTTTTCGGCCATGAACAGAAGTCCCCGTTTGTCGAGGTCGGCGATAATTTCAGGATCGGCGTCTTTGATAAATTTCCCGGCCAGCCATCCGGTATCTTCCTTAAAATAGCCGTTTTCGTAGATTGCCTGCAGAACCGGGAGCCCGTATTTTTTGCCTATCTCATAGTCATCGGCTCCAAAACCGGGAGCAATATGGACAATACCGGTGCCGTCTTTCATGCTGACAAAATCGGCATTGATGGCATAAAAAGCCTTATCGGCCTCATCGGCAAAAGTGTCAAATAGCGGCTGGTATTTTATATTTACATATTCCGAACCTTTTTTCGTTTCCAATACTTCAAAATCATCTCCCAGAACCCGGTTTGCTAAGGCTTCAGCTAAAACCAACCGCTCGTCTTTGTATTTGACGCAGACATAATTTTGGTTGGGATGAAGGCAGATGGCGGCGTTGGACGGCAGTGTCCATGGGGTTGTCGTCCAGACCAGGAATGAATAATCGTCGTCCACGGCTTTCATTCGGACGAAGACCGAAGGATCGCTGACATCTCTATAATCCTGTCCGACTTCATGCGATGACAACACCGTTTCGCAGCGCGGACAAAAAGGGACGGTTTTATAGCCCAGGTAAATTAGATCGCGATTGAAAAAGTTGGCCAGAATATACCAGACCGATTCGATATAATAATTTTCAAGAGTGATGTAAGCTTTATCAAGGTCCAACCAGTAACCGAGGCGGCGCGTTAGCTCGTCCCAGTCTTTTTTGTAGGTGAAAACCGATTCTTTACAGCGTTTGTTGAATTCTGCGATTCCGTATTGTTTAACTTCCTGTTTGGTCTTCAGGTTAAGTCTCTTTTCAACTTCCACCTCAACCGGCAATCCGTGCGTATCCCATCCGGCTTTTCTGTCGACGCGAAAACCTTGCATGGTTTTATATCGGCATATCAGGTCTTTTATCGTTCGGCTAATGACATGGTGGATGCCCGGCTCGCCGTTAGCCGTTGGAGGACCTTCAAAGAATACATAAGGCTCATTGTCTTTGTTTTGCTCCATCGACCGGGAGAATATGTTGTTTTTCTCCCAGAACCCAAGAATTTCGTCCTCGATTCCAGCCCATGAGAAGTTGTCTTTTAGCTGATCAAATTTCATAATCCTGGCCTTTTTATTTTAGCCTTATAATTTATCCAAATTGGCATTTGAAGTAAAGTATTTTTTGGAGGGCATAGTCTACCAATAATGATTTCTTTATCGGTAGAAAAATAATTTTTTCGGGCAAATTTGGTTGATTTTGGTTTGAATTAAAATATATTAAACATAATTGGGACTGGAACGTATAATAAATATTCGCCGGGGGCACGCCTGCAAGGAAAATATCTTAATTTATTGGGCCAATGCCCGCTCCGGCTAAACTGGTAAGAAAATTGTGCCAGGGAAGGCCAGATTAGGTTAGTAAATACCAGAAAGCGACAGTACCGACGCTGAAGAAGCCCCAAAGAGGGGGATGCGCGGTCAATATGATTTTCGGATCATTTGAGCCGGCTTTTTGGGCACAGGTTTTACAACCGAGCGGGTGCGGCCCATTATAAAATTTTTAATCTTTTTCCAATACACATGGTGTAAATGGGCGGTATCGGATCAAGGAGCTTTTTGATATGCCAACCGGTATCTTTCAGAATATCTTTGAGCTCTTTGGGTGAAACCAGCAGATAGTCAAACCAGGGCGTCCTATAATTAAGATATCGAACGCGCAGTTTTATCTGACCGGACATGCGTCCGCGTTGGCGATTGTATTTATGATAAGCCAGATGATACGGCAGTTTCGTTCCATAAGGATCGCAGGTTGTAGCGATGATGCGGCCTTTTTCGGTGGTCATGCGATACAGTAATTTGAGCCGCCGTTTGGCGCAATTATAACTTCCGAAAAGTCCGAAATTATTCCCGAACATAGTTATCGTATCGAAAGTACCGAACTTTGCCGTTAGTTTATTGAAAGCCATTACCGATATCTTTTTCAAGCCCCGCGCCTTGCATACTTTTACGGCCAGGGGAGAATTGTCGATGCCATAAACATCGCATCCTTTATCTTTGAGATACAGCATCACCCGCCCGGCTCCGCAGCCGATGTCGAGGACTTTGCCACGGGCGAATCGAATCGCTTTTCTTTCGGACGGGGGCCACTTTTTATATTCTGCGAAATAATAAGACGGGCCGACGCTAATGTCTATATATCCGTCTTCACGCTCGACAATTTCATAAGTGGTTTTGTTACCTTTGAAGTAATCATAAATTTCCTGCCCGTAAGCATCATGCAAATTGTTTGATATTTTCAACTTATTTTCCTATTACATCCGCATTGGTTGTTTTTTCCAATAGGTCAACGATCGCCAGAGCCATTCGGCGGGGCCGAAACGGAAATGCCTTAACCAAAGCGGGCTGTATAGTAATTGGATTATCCACATCCCCAAGACCATCAGCAATAACCAAAACCGCTCAATGCCGCCGAACAAACCAAAACCGTGGCCGTAAAATATGGTCGTAAATACAAGAGTGTGTATCAGGTAATTAGACAGGGCCATGCGGCCGACTGCCTGAAGCCGGGAGGTCAACCATGAGAATAGTCCTTTTTTATACAGGAGAATTATCAGGCTGGTGTGAGCTACGGCAACGAGGATACTGGCCAGATAGTTAAAATGCGCTCCGTACATCATAAACCGGATAAAGTCAAAATCATGGGCGATGGCTGTAGTCATTCCATAGGCGACTATCGGCAAACCAATTACATATCCGCTTATCATCCACACCAGATATGTTTTATTGGATTTATCACCGGCCAGAAATCCCGATTTCATCAGTCCCATGCCGATAAGCATAATTCCAAATATACGCCAGAACATCATAAATAAGAAGGCTTGAGTTTGCATCATTATCGACATTGGCCAACGAATCATAAAAGCGTCGGAAAAACTCCCACGGTAAGCGTTGATTTCTTTGGTCAAGGTTTCAGAGCTGGGGCTAAACATTACACCCATCTGTTTCCAGGCTTGCAGCATTCCTTGTTGGTCAGGGCCTATTTCTTTTCCGGCGTCAAGCGCGGCCTGGGCCTGTATTGCCTGATCACGCACATACCCTATTCCAAAACCGCTTCCGGAATAAATAATCAGGCCAATTAATAGCATCAGGATTCCAAGGATAATTAGGAATTTCGGGGAGCGGCGGCGAAATAAGTAGATAATCATACCGCAGATAGCATAAGGAAAGAGGATATCTCCATACCAGAATACATAGGCATGAATCAGGCCAATTATAAGCAGCCACATTAATCGGCGATAATAGATATTTTTAAACTGTAGATTGTTCTTCTCTGAGCGGTTCATCATTAGAATTAAACCGCCGCCGAAAAGCATCGAAAAGACGGCCATCATCTTTTCAAAAAAGAAAAAATACCCGAATTCCCACGTCAGCAGATTAATCCCGTCAAAATTACCGACAAGCGAGGGATTAAAGATAATGATGCTGGGCAGAGCGAAGAAATCTATATTAATGATTAAAATTCCCAGAACCGCCATGCCTCGGATAACATCGATGGTGGCGATTCTTTCCTGCGCGGCAACCGGTGCCAATACGGGCTGAGAAAGCATATTGTTTTCGATATTCATAGTTACCCCCAGGTAATTTTGAAAAACTTCATTTTAAATTTGTTATACCTGTCCGGCAGTAACCAGACGGGCGAAATGATCGAAAGAACGATCATATGTCCGTTCAGCATCATCAGGGAAACAACAGGCTGGTAATTGCCGGCTGTTCAGATGATAGCTGAGGCATTCGCAACAGTTGCCCTTGCGTGGGCAGGGTTCATAAGTACAGTTACACTTAGCAAGATTTTTTTCTTTTTGACAATCCATGAAAAAACACTCCCCGGTAGATGAATTTTAACCGTAAGCCTCAATAATATATTTTCATCGCGCGGAAATCAATAGATAAGAGATTGTAATCAAATATAAATCGCCCGCGAATTTGATATCGCGGGCAGGAGATGAATATATGATATAATAACTGGAAAAATATTGAAGTTAGTTCGTCAAACGAAAGCTCAATTTAATCATTTCCTTCGTGCTGAACGGAAGATCAAAGTTCGGTTCCTTATCCAGAATAATTTCCCAGATATCTCCGGGTTGAGATGTGATGGCCCGGCTTTGGCTCATCATATAAGCCTCGCTGAATTTTAATTTCTTGGCGTAAGGATCGAAGTTCTCATAGTTGGATGCGATGGTTCGAGAAATATACAGACTGAAAGTTATATTGCCATCATCGTGATAATAAACATCATCGACCCTATAATACACATAGTACAGCATGGAATCATTTTTGGCCGGATAGACCGTATAAACGGCGCATTTGTCTTTTCGGGTGCGGTCATCGGGCGTATCGTAGAATGTGCAGGCGGTTGGTTCGATTATATATTCTCCGGTTTCGTTGTCTTGCAGGGAATATTCCGAGTCGAATTCAATCTTAATATCGAGTTTCTTACCTGTTGGCGTTTTACTACTGTTTTTTTTGCCAGGCCTATCAAGATAAGCGCGCAAGGTTATATCTTTTTTTGGCAATTCCAAAACAATTTCACGATAACCATCTGTCAGCTTTTTACGGGGAATAACCTTTTCAGTAAATTCATAGCGAGGTTTTTGAGTATTGCCGGCATTGACCATCTTTTCGATATACCCGGATAACTGCAATTCGCCGTCTCGAGATTGCGACGGTTTAAGGAAAATATTTGCATCAAGAAGAATTTCTTCGGTTATGATAACCATTCCATGGGGATCGGTTTCATTGTCAATAAATATATCCGGTCGGGTGGCCGAAATCGTGAATGATTTCCCATCGCCGAAAAACTTCATATTTATTCGACCGAATTCATTCATGCCGATATTTATCTTTCCCGAAGAGATAACCGTTTTAGCATCATCCTCGGGCACAACTACCAATTCAATAGTCAAACGATCCTGTTCTTTTATGCTCCAAGAATGGAGATAACCGTCCTGGAGAGTTTGGACCAGTGTATATATCGATTTGGCTTTGTCATAGGTTCGGTTAGTATTATTGTCTTCATCGACAAGCAATACCTCTTGAGCATTAGATGTTACCGGGATTGACAGAATTAATAAAGCGATCAAGAATTTTATGGCACAAATACGCTGCATAATACACCTCCATTAATTAGTAGTCTGGTCCGATATGGTCTGGCGATGGACGATATCGGCTTGAGATAATACGATAGTATGAACTTTTGGCGTTCGGGATGTTGTCCCTGAATCCCTCATTTCAATATCAGTAGGGGGAGAAGTGAAAAAGGCTTTGTGAATAAGGAGAATAAAGACGACAGCGGTAACCCAAACAAAGGTGCGAGGAATGCGAAAATGTCCTTTTAATAGACTTCTTACCCGGTCTTCATTTTGAGCCGGCCTTTCTGAGATAGATTTATGGATACGATTTTCCAGCTCTTCCGGCATAGATGCCTTAGGCATTTGGCTAATTGCTTTGTCGAATTGCAAAGCAGAAGAGGCAAACTCACTGCATTCCCGGCAAGTTTCGAGATGCTCGTCTAACCGTTTTTTCTCCCCGTCCGTTAATTGATTATCCATTTTGAGGGAAATCAATTTTTGATAATCTTCGCACCGCATATCTATTACCTCATTTTTTCTGATCTTTCTGATTTCTTAGCCTGCTTTTGCAGCTTTTTCCGGGCTTTGAATAAAAGCGATTTTACGGCCGGAATCGATTTATGTAAAATTCTGGCAATTTCTTCATAGGAATAGCCGAAATATGTTCGCAATATCAAGACTTCGCGGTATTTATCATCCAGTTGCCCCAGGGCTCTTTCGACAAAATAAGTTAATTCCGCAGATGGATTTTCCTCGTATCTGTTTTCGATAATCTGTTCAGAATAGTCGGCCTGCTTCCGGATTCGTTTGAGGCGGGTATAACATAAATTCCGCGTCACGATAAACAGCCAGTTTTTGATATCATGAATTTCGGCTCGTTTATGGAACTGGTCATATAATCTGATAAAGGCTTCGTGAACAATATCTTCCGTCTCGGCCTGGTCATTCATCAATTTTATGGCAAAATCGTACATATTATCCTTGTGAGCCATAAAGGCTTCTTCAAATCGTTCGGCTATTGATGTCGTTTTGCTGTTCACCAAAAAAACTCCGCCTTTAATTCCTGCCTGCATTCAGTATAAAGACTATCCGGGATGTAAAAAGTTGCCGTAACTTTTATAAAACAACGCCATTTTTATGGATTGATTTTTCTGCCCCCCAAAAATCTACTCCCGGTGGGCGATGGTGGCTGAGGCTTGAGCTGTCGGCATTATTCGGAGTTGATAAATATTGACGTGGGCTGGCCGGGTGACACAAAATAAAACCGCTTCGGCGACATCCTCACCCGATAAAACCTGAATTCCCTGATAAATCGATTTTGCCTTCTCGGCATCGCCTCGGAAACGGACAACCGAGAATTCAGTCTCGACCAGGCCGGGATCGACAGTGCTGACTCGAACCGGCGTATCGACCAGGTCGATTTGCATTCCCTTGGTGATAGCATCGACGGCGTGTTTGGTAGCGCAATAAACATTGCCTCCGGGATAAACCTCATGACCGGCAATCGAACCGATATTGACAATATGTCCCGACTCGCGTTTGACCATTCCAGGAATGACGGCCCGGCTGATATACAAAAGTCCTTTGATATTGGTATCAATCATCTCTTCCCAGTCGAGCAGTTCGGCTTCGTGCAATTTGGAAAGCCCGCGTGAGAGTCCGGCGTTGTTGACGAGGATATCAATATCCCGCCACTCTTTTGGAAGAGAATTTATTTTTTCTTCGACCTCGGCTTGATTGCGCACGTCGAGGGCAAAGAAATGGCATTCAGTGGCATGCTTTTCTTTCAGCTCGATTGACAGGTCTTTGAGTTTTTCTTCGCGGCGAGCGCAGAGGATGAGGCGGGCGCCTTCCCGAGCGAAGGCTTTGGCGGTGGCGTAACCGATCCCTGACGACGCCCCGGTTATGAAAACAATTTTATCATTGACGGTTGACATTATCGTTTCTCCATAGAAATTCGATTCTTCAAGATTAATCAATCTATCCGTTTGATCCAATGATGTCAAGATTTGGGAATTAGCTTATTCTTAATCTAAATGAATCTTATTATTTAAAACTTCCACCCCCTGAAAACTATCTCTTTGGTTAGAAATTAGTCTATAACCTGCAATAATCGATAAGATGCCAAATCATGCAATTCAATATCATCACGCCTCTTTAATTGATCCCACAGCCAGTACTTGTGATGGCCACCCACGATTATCATAAATTTTTCTCCACGATAATCGGCCAGGGCTGTTTCTATGCGTTTGAGAAAACTGTAATTCCACTCTTCGTACAATGTTGCCAGTTCAGGAAAGATGCGTTCCAGAGCCGAGTAGTACGGTTGAACTTGTAGAATATCGTACTCTCGCGTTTGAAAGTATTCGATTCCATTGGGATTTCCAACAATTTGCAGCATCCCTTCAAGTTCGGCTTTTCCCTGCTCTTTCATATATTCAAGGCAAACCCTCATCTCCGGGTCCTTTTCCAAGCTTGCATAAACTGACTTCAACCTTCGTTCCCATTCCCTCGCGTCATCTGTGGGCATCTGTATTGGCACAATTCGCGAGCCAAGCTCCTGAGCTATGGGCAAGACTGCCGCGGCGTACTCGGGTTTGGAATGGCATGTCGTCGTACCATCCAGTTGCTCGGGCGATAGTTCCGCACAGATAACGCTTGGAGCGATCTCGCGCAAGATATCACGGTAGCTTTTAATGAAGTCTGGCGATGTACCTTCATCTAAGTGAAGAGAAGCAAACAGGACAACCAATGATTTTTTGACATCCTCCATTCGTGAAATCCTCTTTAATTTTGGATTGAGCATTAAATTATCGCAAATGTTTACATAAGTCAAGGAAGCGATTATTATCAAGAAACGTCAATACATATTTTACATCATGCCGTCAAACCCCTATATTACCTCCATCCATGAAAAGGCAGTTTGCGAAAAATCTGGGGTCCAACTGGGCGGTTTATTTTGCCTCGGCGTTGATATCGTTTTTTCTCACGCCGTACATAATCGGACAACTGGGGCAGGCGTCTTACGGGGTATGGATACTGGTCGGGTCGTTTTCGGGATATCTGGGCATTTTTGATTTCGGAATCGGGTACGCCGTCGTCCGCTTCGTGGCCCGCTATCAGAAAACCGGCGAACCTCATAAACGAAATGAAATTATCGCCACGTCGTTTTATACCGCCGGATTGCTTTCGGTAATAGTTATCGCAGCGACAGTATTTATTGCCTGGAATGCCGCCGGATTTTTCGATATTCCCCCGGAACTGGCCGGGCAATCCAAAATTGTAATCCTTTTGGTCGGAATTTCGATCGCCGCGGCCTTCCCGATGGGGGTATTTTCCGAGGCTCTTTCGGGCGGATTGTGGCGCTTCGACCTGTTTAATCTGGTTTCACTGACTATTTCACTATTTCAAGCGGTACTGACTATCACCCTGCTTGAAGCCGGAATGGGTTTGCCGGGATTAGGGATTTCGGTTCTGCTGGGTTCGGCGATTGGTTATATCTGGCGTATGCGTATGCTGTATAAGCTCTTACCTGATTTGTCCATCAGTCCGAGCCTCGTTAATTTCCCGGTTTTGAGGAAAATCGGCAATTATTCGTTCTTTTCGTTTATACTGGTTCTCTCAGGAAGAATTGCTTTTTATTCCGATTCTTTCATAGTAGGCATTTTTCAGGGCATCGAAGAAGTCGCTATATTCGGGATTGCTGTCAAATTGACAGAGTACTTACGCCAACTTATCTTTACTGTGACCAAATTATTTACTCCAGTCGTTTCCAGATACGATCCTGATACCGATAAGGCCTCACTGAGGCGTATTTTCTATGACGGCAGTCGCCTTAACCTGTTGGTTTCTATGCCGTTATCAGCCATGTTATTTTTTTGGGGTGGAAATTTGATTGAAGTCTGGATCGGGCCCGATTTCTCTTATGCCAAAACGATTTTGCAGGTATTATTAGTAGGACATATTCTGGCTTTTACCCAGGCGATTGGAGGTGAAGTGCTGATTGGAGTCGGGAGGCATCACAGATTTGCCATTATTTCGATGATTTCAGGGATTGTGAATATTGTTCTCTCGATAATTCTGGTTAAAAAGCTCGGACTGATTGGCGTGGCATGGGGTACGACGATTCCTTTGTCGATAATTTCAGTCGGCTATCTGCCGTTTGCTGCCATAAGGTTAATCGAGGGGAAATTCTCAGAGTTTATCTGCCGGGCGGTCATTCCCGCTTTACTTTCGTCGTTGGCTCCGGTGATTTTGATCTATTTAACCAAAGACATGACGGCGAGTTTTGGTGGATTAATCGTCTGGGGTTCTATTGTATTTATCATTTATTTATGCTCCGCGTATCTGTTGGGGTTGAGATTCGAGGAGAGGGGCAAAATAAAAGGCCTGTTGTTACGGATTTTCCGCTAATTTTTGGTTGACATTATTCTCATACCTTTGTATATCAGTCAAACCTTAATAAGGAATCATGGGAAGGGAGATATCATGAGATTCTTGAGAATTTTTGTAGTCATTATTTTTGTCCTGGGTTTGTTTTTGAATTCTGGCTGCGGTCAGCAGGAGGAGACGGTAACCCAGGATGAACCGACGACGACGGAGACAACTGAGACTACCGAGACCGCCGCACCTGATACGACAGGCGAGGAAGTTCCGGATGATACCACGGCAACGGAAGAGACTCCGACAGAGTCAACTGAGGGCGGCAACTAAAACTTACTGTTCAATATTTGAGCAACTACAGTTTGCGCAGCCTGCATTCCCGTGCAGGTTGTGCAACTTGTTTCTTAAAAGGCGGGCATAATTAAATTCGCGGTTTATTTGGTTTACATTTAAAAAGCCGCTAATGCTTCGTAAATACATATCTTTACAATACTGGCAAGACCCGCTGAGGTTTAATAGAAATGACTGGTAAAGGCAGGCATAGTGTTTGCTTGATAGGGTCAAGAGAAAATCTTTTTTGGGAGGATTTGACATCTTAGTAAGGGCTAAACGGCGTAAGCTTTTCCGTTTAAAAAGATAAGAATTAGGTTGACAACTTTCCGGTTGTAGTTTATATTAGACACGATGATACGACATTTTCTACACGTTGATCTTAGACATTAGCAGGTGATAGTCTCCTATCTAAAGTTGATAAAGAGCCTGAGAAATTAAAAAAGCAAATTTCATGATACCTCAATGTTGGGTTTGTCAAATATACAGCCTGATTCGAGTTACCAGTCAAGGGCTTGGTTCGTAGCCGCACTATAAAAAATATAGTAGCGGAAAAATGAACAGAACAAGCGCGGAGGTGAGCGACTGATATAGGTAACGGAAGTTGTCAGAAACTATATGGAAAACTGTATGGAAGGAGTAGAGCATGTCCTTCACTTGCCAGTCGCGTTTTTTAATACTTGCCTTAGCCGTCGTGATGGCGGTTATGGTCTTTTCAACTGAATCATCTCAGGCGCAGTTACCTGAGATTTATCTGGCGTTAGGCGATACCACCGTCACCGCCGGCGATACAACCGGGTGGGTCAGCGTTTGGTTCACTAATTACCAGGAGACATTGGCCGCATTTACGATCAAGATAATTATGAACAATCCGGACCTGCTTGACTTCAGGACGGATGCGGTTGATACCAGCTACCGAACGACGACGCAATATTGTGTCGAGTGGGATCAGAGCACTTGCCTTGAATGGAGGGATACTTTAATCGTCGATACAATCGTGAGGTCAGGCGCGATCGATACGGCTGGAACTTTGATCTCGGGATGGGAATACGTAACCGCGAGATCGGTTTCCGAAAATCGGACGGATATCAAGATTACGGCTATTGCCGATGCTCTTGGTCAGCCATACGTTCCCGGGATCGCGCCGCGGACGAATCCGGGATGTTTGTTTCGATTGCGGATGAGGGCCGAGCCAGAGACGATCGACAGCTCCGATAATGTTGTCGGACTTCTGATAATCGACAATTTGAGTGAGACGATGTTCTCCGATCCGCATGGAGATTTGTTTGGGGTAATTACGAGTTATTCAATATGTGATTCGACCTGGATCGAGGAAGTTTTGGTGTGTGATACTTTTTATCGCTACTGGATCTGTCAGAATTGGGATGGGCCGGATTGCCTTGATTGGATCGACACGACCAATCCCGATTCGGCCATATACGCCGATTCAACATCAATTGATTCTATTCCCAGGACGATTCGCAATGAAGCGACCTGTTTTTATGATGACGGCGACGTGACGGTTGATTTTGTCGATTGTACCTGCGGCGACGCCAATGGGGATACTTATTTTAACGTCGGAGATCCGGTCTATTTGATCAGTCACATATTTAAGCAGGGACCTCCGCCGGTAACTAGTTGCGGCCAAACCAACGGCGATCCGTATTTGAATGTCGGCGATGCCGTTTACGGAATCGCTGCCGTGTTTAAAGGCGGGCCTCAACCCATTTGCAACTAATTAGGGCGCTTATTTTAACGACTGGGCATAGATTGAGAATAAGTTTTATTAAAATAGAAACTCTCTCAAAACGAGAGATTACTACTAACCTTAAGTGGAACATTTTGAAAGGAGGTGACACGCGCATAAGAGGATTTTTTTGACACGCGCTCAAAAGAAGGAATGACTTTTTAGCTCATTTCTACTCACTTACCTGAACAAAATTTCCGGACGGCTCATCGGAATTTGTGATGGTTTGTATGAGGGGGATTGTATGGCAATTCGTTACTTGCAATTTTACGTTTTGCTGAAACATGAACTTTGGTAATGAAGGAGCACATAATGAAACGACTAATCGTTTTGCTCGCAACATTGCTTCTTTCTTTTGGGCTTACTTACGGCCAAACTCAGAATATGGTATCCCTAAAAGCGTGTGAAGATGGCAAAATTACTGAACCTCTTGACACGCTTCGTACGGGAATTGCCTCGAGTTTTGTCGTGGCGCTTGAAAACGATCAATTGCTCGGCGGTATGGGCCTGGGCTTTGTTATCTGGTCGGACGACGGCGCAACCTGGACTTGGAATGACACGGGTAATTCAAAGCCTGGTCCTCCGAGTACAGCAACTGAGTTTTACGTTAGAAAACTCGCCGGTACCCGTATGTCTGTCGATGGTGATGACGACATTTGGGATATGGGCGGTTTTCTGGTCACTTATAAGGACGTTGACAACGTATCGCCGGACAGCATAATGGTCGGCGGCGTTGCAATGTATGTAGGACTGCCGGTGGGTCCGTTGGAAGATATGGTGGAATTACTCGGCATCCCGGGCGGAACAGTGGATCCCGACGAAGTGAAAACCCTCTGTATCGATAGTGTGCAGATCGCTGATGCCGCTCCGTTCGTTTACGTGGACGAGACAGGAGCGACTTTTGTTCCGCTGGTTGCATGGGCCGAAGGCGGTCTTTGCTACCCGGTTACCAACGTGCGGAATTTATGTCCGGAATTTGCTGATGGTCTTCCTACGGCAATGACCGTTGACCATTGCGGCAGCAATAGCGTTGGTCTGTCTGCTACTGACAAAGAAGGCAACGCTATCTCATTTAAGCTGGGCGGTACAACCGGCACCGGCGCCGCGATCGTGACCGATCATGGCGATGGCACCTGCACCGTATCTTATACCGGTACTGCTGCGGATGTTGGTTCGCCTGTAACTATTGATGTTATAGTTGAAGACGCTTTCAATCCGGACTGCGATTCATGGCCTTTGACCGTGACGGTCACCAACAATGCCCCGACTATCGATTGTGGTCTTGATTACAATCCGATCGGCTTTGACGCTATAATGGTCAAGGACGATATTGTTGGTTCCGATGCTGATGATTGTGATGGCTTGGCTTATGCTCTGGTTCCACCATTAACCGGTGATCAGGCTATTGATGGTAGTACAGGTGTATTTACCTGGACGACCACAATGGATGATATTGCGACATCTGAGCATATCATCACAGTATCCATCACCGACGGTATTGCTGATCCTGTGACCTGTACGTTCAGGATTGACGTTCTGTTGACCGAACCATATGAACTCGTCATCGAGAAGATGCACGATGTCATTCAGGGTCACTATGTCGATCTTCCGATTTGGATCACCAAGGGTTCAGAAGAAATGGGCGGTTTTGACCTCCTGTTGGCTTATGACCCGACGGTATTGACATTCACTGAAGCTTCTCTCGGTACTTTCTTCCAGAATTGCGGATGGGAATACTTCACCTACCGTTATGGTTCACATGGCAATTGTGGTAACGGCTGTCCTTCCGGCGAGATTCGCGTCGTCGGTATGGCCGAAACCAACAATGGCCCGGTACATCCTGATGCTGTATGCCTTGAAAATGCTGATGAAGATGGCGAAATTCTCGTTAATCTGACATTCTTTGTCACGACTGACGTGAACGCCAACGGCCAATTCGCTCAAGTCAGCTTCTTCTGGATGGACTGCGGTGACAACGTAATCTCAGTCGCTTCCGGTGACACTCTGGCTATCTCCCGTTTCGTCTATAACTACTATGGTTCGGACGGAATGGATAGCTACATCGAAGTCACGGATAATACCTGGGGTTTCCCGGGCATGTACGGCGCTGCTGTATCCTGCGAAACCAGAACTGATAAGGGTCGGCCGATTCGCTTTATTGACCTGTTCAACGGCGGCATTGATATTATTGATAAGGATGATATCGATGATCGCGGCGACATCAACATGAATGGTTTGCCGAACGAAATCGCTGATGCGGTTATGTTCACAAACTACTTCATCACCGGCCTTTCGGCCTTTGGTAACCATGTTGATGGTTCTATCGCGGCTTCCGACACGAATGCCGACGGTACTGCCCTGACCATTGCTGACCTCGTGTATCTGGTTCGTGTCATCATTGGTGACGCGCTTCCGTATGCCACGAAGCCGGCTCCGGGCGCTCTGTTCGACGTCAAGACTCAGCTTGTCAATGGTAACATGAATGTTAGTGTGGAAACCGGCGTTGACGCTGGTGCCGCCCTGTTCGTCTTTGACGTTTCAGGCGATGCCGGTACTCCGGTCCTGCACAACAACATGGATGTCGTCTCAAGCTTTGAGAACAGCGAACTCCGTGTCCTGGTTTATAACATTGGTTCTGAAGCGATCACTTCCGGCGATCTGATGACCATTCCGGTCAACGGTAACGCCGAATTGATTAGCGTTGAAGCTTCCGATTATAACGGCAGCATGATGGAAAGCAGCTTCTATGCTCTTCCGTCAAACTTCAGCATCAATCAGAACTACCCGAACCCGTTCAAACCGACTACCAACATTAGCTTCAATCTGAGCGCTGCCTCAGACTGGACTATTGAAATTTACAACATTGTTGGTCAGCGGGTGAATACTTTCAGTGGTTACAGCGAAGCTGGAACCCAGAAGGTTGTTTGGGATTCTAAAGATGCCAGTGGCAAGTCCGTTGCTTCCGGTATCTATTTCTACAAGGTAACTGCTGGTGCTAACTCAGCCACCATGAAAATGGTCCTGATGAAGTAATCAGTTTGAATAATTTAGTGATAGGGGCCCGCGCGGCCTCTATCACTAAATAAAAAGAAGAGGAAAATAAGGGAGGTTGGATTATAGAGTACGAGATAACGAACGATTGACATGACCGAGAATAAGGATTAGCCATATGCCCGACAAAGAGCTTAATATATTGACCGACAATAGCTTGCGGGCTTTTCGTTTTTTAAAAATTACGTTTTACTCGTCATCTGTCTTCAATATTCTGCAAAGTTGTGCAGGTTATATTGTAAAGATTGTCAATTACTCGCCATACAGATTTAATGCCTCACAAAGTTACAATTTCAGGCCTCAGTTTCCAAGGTCTGGGGAGAGATAAGCGTTTTTAGGTTATTTGATATAACGAACTGGGAATTAAAAGGTTAGGGTTTTTTTTGCGGTAGTCGAGACTTAATGATTACCTGAGCTTTGCAGCATATCGCGAAATTTATAGGATTTATTAAGGGTTATTAAGACTTATCCGGGATTGGTAAGCCTTTTGCTCTTAAGGAGACTGGAGTTGTATAGCATATAAATTTGGGCATTTGATGAAAAGTTTTGCACTGACATACATGATTTTGATTCTTCTCTGCGCTTCAGTTTTAGCACAGAATGATCCGATTGGCGAAACCGACACGATATCAATCGGCCAGCTTTCAGTCCCGGCCGGGGAAAATTTCAGTGTTACCGTCAATCTCTGGAATGATGAAGAATTGGGGGCAATTACTTTACCGCTTATTTATCCCATAGATAAACTCGAATTTCAGGAAGTTGATTTTGCCGGTAGTCGGATCGAGTACCTCTCTATGACGCTGGTATTGGCCGACGATATTAACGGCACGATTTTGATCGGAGCCGTGGTCGTTATGGAAGAATATATCCAGCCCGGTTCCGGCCCGATTTGTAAGATAAATTTCAGAGCCAAAGATGATTTAATTCCTGGGGAAATAGTAATTATTGATACCACGTTTTTACCTCCTGCAGGTCAATTGTTGCTCTCCGACGCCAGTGGGTTGAATAATTTCACCCCCGCATTTATTCCTGGGGAAATACTTATCGCAGAGCAAAATCGCCCGCCGATATTCACGCCGGTTCCCGACGTGTATGTAGCGGAGGGAGATTCTTTATATATTGACCTGCAGGTTATTGATTCCGACGGCGACGACGTTCTAATCGTCAATCCGATTCATCCTTATAATTCCGAATTTGTCGATAACGGAGACGGCACCGCGCGTTTTGCCTGGCGTCCCGATTTCATCGGTCCGCTTTCGGCCGATCTGTCCCCATTCTATTTTGTCTTCTGGACTTCCGACGGAAAATCATCGAGTTATATCCGCGTCAAAGTTAATGTAATAAACGTCAACCGAGCTCCGATAATCAGCGCTCCGGACCTGATCGTGGCCGAAGCCGGAGATTCTCTGGGAATAAACGTATCGGCTTTTGATCCCGACTTTGAAAATATCGAATGGGAAATTTCAGATTTGCCCGACGGGGCTTCATTTGACTTTGAAAATCCGGGTCTGATAAGCTGGCCGAGTGATTTTTCCGATTCGGGACATTATCAGATTACCCTGATCGCCCATGATCCTTATAGCCTGTCTGATACCGCGGTTATTGAGATCGAGCTTTTGCCGGTAACATTATATAGTATTCGGATAGATACTGTGACGAGTTTTTCGGGCCGCACGGTTGACCTAAATGTTTACCTGAAAAATAAATTTGTTGTTCGCGAATATAATCTTCTGATCCGGATGGATCCTTCGGTGTTAATTCCAATAGGAATTTCCAGTACCGGGACCCGCAGCGAAAACCTGCATATATTTGACTACCGCATCAACGAGAACGGCATCAGCGGCAATGTCCGCGTCTCGGGTAAAGCCGGGATGGGCAGTCCGATTGAAAGCGGCGAGGGCCCTATCTTTACGATGACATTGCAAATCAGTTCCGATTTAACTTTTGTGGGCCAGCAGATTCCGGTGCGATTTATTCAGATGTTCTCAACCGATAATGCCTTGGTTCTGGAAGATGGCAGTATTATTTATGCTTCGGATATTAATCTCTTTGACGGTTATGTCCTGATTGCGGCCTCGGGCGTGCAGATGCTGGGAGATATTAATCTCAATAATATCGCCTATGAAATCAGTGACGCGGTGTATTTTTCCAATTTCTTCATCAGCCCGACCCAGTACCCGATGAATGAGCAGCAAATACTCAATTCCGACATCAATCGTGACGGTTATGCTCCTTCAGTGGCGGATCTGGTTTTGCTGGTAATGGTCATTACCGGAGAGTTCGATCCTCCGACAGCCAAGCCGACCACGTATTCTTATCCCGTTAGCGTGGAAATTAAGCGCGAAGAGACGGGGACTTACCTGACTATTGATTCTCCTGACGAGATAGGCGGTGTCTCTATTCGCCTGACCGGAGAAGATGTTGATAATCTCGCTCCGGTGAACTTAACGGAAATGGATTTAATGTCCGGAACGAAACAGGGCGGGTGGAACGGATTATTAATGAGCTATACCGGTAAGACGATTGAACCGGGCTCACAATCCGTAATAAAAATTTCAGATTCAAGAGATTTGAATCTTCAGATTGAAAATATAGAGATAGCGAATGTTAACGGAGAAGTTTTACAAATAGAAAAGACCGAAACTGGCGTAATGCCGTCGCAATTTGAGTTATTCCAGAATGCTCCCAATCCGTTTAATCCGGAAACAAACATTCGGTTCAATTTATATGAGCCGGGACGAGTGACGCTGACAGTTTTCAATATTCTGGGGCAAACTGTAAAAGTCTTGAGCGACGGAGAATTTCCGGCCGGGCAACATGAGGTCATTTGGGACGGCACAGATAAACAGGGCCGCACAGTCGCTTCCGGAGTCTATCTTTACCGGATAAAAGCGGGCAATAATTCGGCCTCCAAAAAAATGGTGCTGTTGAAATAATTATGAAAAAAACTTGCGAAGCATATAGAGGGATGCCATGAGGCGTTTGGCCATACCACTGTTATTAAGTCTGTTAATCGGAATATCCGCCGGGCAAGCCCGGGGTCAGGTTTTGACAGAAGAGAGTATCGGATTTTTGAAAGTCGAATATGGATTGCCGGATAGTATCGTTTCGATACCGATTTATATTCAGAACGATTCGACGGTCAGCGGAATAAGCTTTCTGTTCGAGTTCGACCATACTATTCTCCATCCGATTATCGCTTTCAATGCCGATTATCAAAAACTTTTAGATTCGGCTGATATTGATCCGACCTACATTCCGCCCGATTCGACCGAATATCAGGCGACGCCGGCTTATGATCCCGGTCTCTGGGAATTGCCCATTATAATATCGGATGAAATTAAGGATTATGGATGGGTGAATCCGCCGGAATATACGGGTATCAGTCATCCGACCTGGGCTATCAAATCCGTTTATTATAATCTCAATGCCCGCGACAGCGTTCGTCTCCTGATGGCTCCGAACTGGGTGGATTCTGCCTATGTACACAATACTGCTGGCTATGTCAGGCCGCATATTCCCGGCCTTTTGGTTTATTCGATCGATACTCTTGGTGTAAATATTGGATATATACAATTTAGAGTTGATCCTAATGCCGTGATAGAAGTGGATCAGTCGTTTTTGCATACTACGAGAAATATCCCTCAAACATATAAGAGTACTGAATTTGCCGAGGAATGGCACGATCCTCCCGGCATCCCCGACGCGCAAACGGTATCGGTGTATCCTCAGAATTTGCTGAGTTCGGTCTTTATTGTTGATACTGCTGATACTACTATCCCGCCACCCCCTCCGGATGAAAATCAACTTCCGGTTCTCTCGACAATTTCACCCAATAATTACAGCATTATGGCAGGCCAGCAAGTTAGTTTCAACGTCACCGCGACCGATGCCGAATCCGGAGTCGTCACTATTCGCGCCAACGACGGTAGTTTAACGACTCCTAATGCTAATTTCGGGATTAACGGTGTTGTTACAGGCGCGGGCGGCGTCGCGACCGGATTATTCTCCTTTAAACCTGATTTGGATCAGGTTGGCAATTTCTCATTCAAATTTGAAGCTGAAGATGATTCCGGAGCTTTTTCCGGAGCACAATTCGTTTCGGTCTTTGTCGAGGGTATCGACGAGGATATTCTGTTTACAGCTTCAGCCGAAGATATTTTCCAGCAGGGCGGTGTACCGGGACTGAATGAGGTCATGATCCCGATTAATGTTATCACCGAAAAAACGATTTATGGTGTTCAATTCGACCTCACTTACGACTATAACTATTTTGACTTCGACTCAATCATCGCCACCGATCGTATCCCTGATTGGATAATTTACGAAAATAATATTGGCGAGGAGCCCGGCCATCTAAGAGTCGTAGCGTTTGGACTGGCTAATGACGCAATGGTTCCCGGATTATCATCCGCGGTTCTTGAATTGGCTTTCTCAGTTGATCAATTCGCTACGGCCGGATGTTATCCTATTAATATTTTCGATGCCTGGGAATCAATTGATCCCGACCCCAATATGGCCGGGCTTGAGATGGTGACCGATTCCGGCTCGATGTGCGTTGATAGATGGGGTGATGTCAACTTAGATAAAAATATAAACGTGGCTGACCTTGTCAGTGTCGTCGCATTTATTATTGAAAATTATGATTTGACTCGCAGGCAATTTGCCACAGCGGATGTTGTGATAAACGACTCCGTAAACGTGATTGACTTGGTCGGTATCATCAACGCAATTTTCCTTCTTCCTATATCTCCGGATCTGGCGCCGATCGTTCCTGCAGGAGAATTCGCGTCGCTTCAGGTGCTTCATGATGAGATTACCAGCGCCGGAGTGCAATCGGAAATGGCCCTTGAAGCGGATTTGCCGGCTGATATCGCCGGGGTGGAGTTGGATCTATCCTATAATCCCAACACAATTGAAATGCTCAAACCGATGTTGACCGACGCCAGCGACGAATTTCAGATATATTCCAAAGATAACGGCACCGGCAAAATGAAGATTCTTCTCCATAGTCGGCACCCCTGGAATGATGATGAGTTAATTTCCGAAGGATTGTCTGATATTTTAACTTTGCCGTTTGTTTCCAAAGCTCCGATTAGAGCCGATGATGATTCGCAGGTACGGATTACTCATGCGGTGATAAGTACCGGAGCGGCCAAAGGCGTCGAGGTAGAGGGAATTGATCCTGAACCGATTCTGCCCGACAAATTCGCGCTTTATCAGAATCGACCCAATCCGTTTAATCCAACGACTTATATAGACTTTTATATAGATGGTTCCTCAGGAGGAGCCGAGACGGTAAGACTTGAAGTCTTCAATATTCTCGGTCAATCCGTGAAGACCCTGGTAAATGAACCACTTCCACCCGGTATGCATACTGTTGTCTGGGACGGCACCGATAATGACGGCGATAAGTCGGCTTCCGGTGTCTATCTCTACCGACTACGAGTGGGAGATAATAACCAAACCAAGAAAATGGTACTGTTGAAGTAGTTCAGGTGTGAGGGTAAAGATAATGTTTACTAAATATAAAATTCTGGCGGTAATTGTAACCCTTGGTCTGATAGTTACAACCGGTTCGGCGATGGCCCAATCGGCTCCGGTTGTATCGGGTATCCCGGATCAGACGATCGCCGAAGGTGCGTCCTTTACGACAATTAGCCTCGATAGTTATGTCACCGATGCGGACCATACCGTAGATCAATTAAGCTGGAGTTATTCGGGTAATACTGATTTTACAGTTGATATCACAGCGCGAGTGGCTACAATAACGCCGTTAACCGCCGACTGGAATGGCACTGAGACGATTACGTTTACTGCTGAAGATCCTGATTTGTTGACGGGCAGTGACGATGCGATCTTTACTGTTACGGCTGTCAATGATGCTCCGGTAGTGTCTGGTATTCCTGATCAGACGATAGCTGAGGGTTTGAGTTTTGCCACTATCAATTTAGATGATTATGTAACAGATGTAGATAATACTGACGCTGAGATGCTGTGGAGTTATTCTGGTAATACTGATTTTACAGTTGATATCACAGCGCGAGTG
>JAZGGI010000025.1 GCA_036480375.1 Candidatus Zixiibacteriota bacterium | reverse complement strand
TGATATTGCAAACAATACATGCTATGCGATGTCTTGATAACTTCCATAACGGTATTATACCGCCTCAAGGCTCATTCATCCACGGCTAAAGCCGTGGTGTTCTGCCTACGGCCGCATAAAAAAAACCCGCCGTCCCAGGCGGGTTTTCAATGTCAGAGCTAAAAAGCGTCCATTAAATTTTGCCGACCAAATCCATTCCCGGTTTAAGAGTTTTCTCGCCGGGCTTCCAGTTAATCGGACAAACCTCGCCGCCGTGCTCGCGAACAAACTTGGCAGCCTGAAGCTTACGCAGCAATTCGTCGGTGGATCGTCCAATTGAGTTGTCGTGAATTTCATAGGCTTTAAGGAAACCGTCAGGATCTATGACAAAGGTACCGCGAAGAGCCAAACCGTCATTTTCAAGATATACTCCAAAATCACGCGACAGCTTACCGGTCGGATCGGCCAGCATTGGGAAGGTTATTTTTCCAACGGTCGCCGAATTATCATGCCAGGCCTTATGGCTAAAGACAGTGTCGGTGGAAGCGACCAATATCTCGGCGTCTTCCTCAACAAATTTTTCATAATTATCGGCCAGATCCCCCAGTTCGGTCGGGCAAACGAAAGTAAAATCGGCGGGGTAGAAAAACAAAATTACCCATTTGCCCATGTAATCCGAAAGCGAAACTTTGGTCATATCACCTTTGTAATAGGCGTCGACCGAAAAATCAGGAACATGCTCGTTAATCTTTACCATTTTCTTATCTCCTTGCTCTACACAAATTATTTATTGCATCAAAAACTATTTTCACTTCTTCCTCATTTATTATGGACTTATAACAGCCACATTCATCATAATGTTCCCGGCGAATATCAATATTTAATCCAACCACGAAATTTCAATAAAATCCCTTTTCTCGCAGTTTTTTTCTAATTATCTTCCCCATACTAAATTTTGAAATGTAAAAAAATCTGAGAGGTTGAATATGAAGGTGATGGTGAAGCTATCATTGGTTCTTTTTCTTTTCGTTTTAACAGGAAATATATATGCCCAGGAAACAATCATTATGGAAGAAAATGTTCAAGAGGCGGCTAAAGCCTTTGCAGAAGCGCATCCCGGTGCGGTTTTAGTTAATTTTGAAAATGGCGCCCGGCAGGTGGCTCAACTATGGCGTGACAGGGACGGGACGAGCGATGAATACGTTAAATTTTGCCTCGATAATTTTATCGTTGATGAAGAACAAAGGCGTCTTACCGCCTTGAGATATCAGGACGCGCTTGCCAGTATATATGGTCATCTCTGGCAAATGGGTCGAGAACTCGGATGGCATTTGACAATCGATACCGGTCCGCTCCTGCCGATCGATTATGAATTCGCTAAATTTTCACCGGGGTCTCATATAAATGACGATTTATTCGAGTCAAAATTGGCTTTTATAGTGTTACTGAATTATCCCGACTATAACCTTGAAGAATTGCTCGACGAAGGATCCGATTTTTCGAGAGAAGAATGGGTTTTTGCCCGTCTGGGGTCTCGCTTTTCTTCCAGAGTACCGGCGGATATTTCAAAAAATCTAAGCAAGGTTTTTGTTGAAGCTGATAGCTATATCGGCGCCTATAATATATTCATGCATCATCTGTTAACCTCGGACGGTCAACGGCTTTTCCCACATGGTATGCGATTGGTCTCCCACTGGAATTTACGCGATGAGCTAAAGGCTCGATATGCCAACCCCAATGGCCTGGTTAACCAGGAAATGGTTTTTGATGTTATGCTCAAAATAATTAATCAGGAAATTCCACAGGCCGTAATAAATAATCCCGCCGTTGATTGGAACCTCTCCTCCAATGAAGTAACCATTTCTTCAATTATTGATGGGGATATTCCGAATTCGTGGACTCAAGAGGGAAATCCGGGCGATAAATTTGACAATTCGCCTGAACCCAACACTCGATACCGACATTTGCTGAATATCTTCAATGGTCAAAAAGATGCCGATAAGTATAATCCAAAATGGCCGACTCTGATGGACCGCCGTTTTAAGCGTGATAGAGAAATGCTTGAAGGAAATGTCGAGATACTATTTGAAACTGTCTTGACCTCGGAAGTATTACAGGATATTGGGCGTTTGATTGAAAAACGGTTGGGAAGAAAGCTGCGGCCATTCGATATCTGGTACGACGGATTTAAGGCTCGCTCCAGCTTTGATGGGCGAAAACTCGACAGTATAGTGAAAGACAAGTATCCCAATGCCGAAGCGCTTCAGGCCGATTTCCCCAATATTCTTATTCAGCTTGGGTTTGAGAAAAATGTCGCGGCAGATATTGCTTTAAAAATTGCGGTCGACCCCGCACGCGGTATCGGGCATGCTTCGGGTCCCCCGTATCGCGGAGAAAAAGCTCGACTGAGAACCAGGGTTGGCAAATCCGGTATCGATTACAAAGGCTTCAATATCGCCATTCATGAATTCGGGCATAACGTTGAGCAGGTTATTTCACTTTATATGGTTGATCACACTTTATTGAGAGGAGTTCCCAATACAGCCTTTACCGAAAGTTTCGCCTTTATTTTCCAAACCCGGGACCTTGAGCTTTTAGGAGTCGATATAGATAATCCTGATGCGCACAATCTGTACGTTTTGGACGAAACCTGGGGAGCCATGGAAATCTGCGCAGTGTCGTTACTGGATATGAGAATATGGCGTTGGATGTATGAACATCCGGACGCGACACCGGAAGAGTTGAAATTGGCGGTAGTGTCTATCGCCCGTGATATCTGGAACCAATACTTCTCGCCTGTATTTGGAATTAAAGACTGTGAAATCCTGGCGATATACTCGCATATTATTGACAACGCTTTATATTTGCCGAATTATGCCATCGGTTCGATGATTGCTTACCAAATCGAAGATTACATGAAAGACAAAGTAATCGGGGAGGAAATGGTTCGCATGTGCAAAATCGGCTCGGTTACACCCGATCTCTGGATGCAACAAGCCGTGGGGCAGCCAATTTCGCCCCAACCGTTATTGGACGCGGCAAAATTGGCCGTTAAACAAATTAGTGATTAAGTTCTACTCCGGCGCCCCGGTTACTCACATGGACCGGGGCCGCCTTTGAAGACATGATTTATTAAATACACCGCGTCCCCCACGTTGACCGAACCATCACAATTGGCGTCGCCAGCAATTAGAGGTTCCGGAGCCGGACCTCCCTTGAAGACATGATTTACGATATAGACGGCGTCCCCGACATCGACTCCACCGTCACCATTGGCATCACCACTCACATATGGCTGACCGACAATTGTCACTCCACCATAGGCCGTCAGAATATCTGACTCACCACTGAACTGCCAGGATACGATATATCCAAAATCACTGCTGTCGCTACTGCGACCATAAGATAAAAGAAAATCACTCGTAGATATATCCAACTGTAAAACACTACCCGTAAAATCGGGATGTTCCGCCAAAATACTTGTTGAAGTCGGGATAATACTACCGTTGACCGAAGCTGTACTTATATCAATATCCGCGGCGACCTTCCCAGCCACCAAATCACCCAAGAGAACCGTCGTTGTCTCCGAATAATCATCCGAATTTATTTTTTCCGGGATAAGTATTGTAGAACCGACTACTTCAGCCGTTAACAATTCCGACACGGCCGTCTGTAATACAGTCGATGCCGTAGCTCGGTCAAAAAACGATAGCGGTATGCCAAAGAAGAAATACTGATAATCTTCACCCAGATATTTCCACGCAATCGGCATTCCTTCGGTCTCAATATTATCTGTTCGCGAATCATAGGTATACAAAACTTCTAGGTTCGTAATGTCGGGTGACAGACTAAAATATGACGGACAGGGAATGCCCGACACCTGGCTCCAGGGATAAGAATGATCAACCGTCGCCAACGAATCCCAAACCAATGCGGGATATTCCGAAACCTGATTATGAGTCCCAATTAAATCGGGGTATAATCCGCCGCCGTCAAACAGATGAACATAATCTACTCGAAAATCTATATGGAACCTAGAAGAGTAAGCATAATCAGGGTTACTGTGGATAAATTGGACTGTCTTATAATTCTCGGATACAATTGACATATCTCCCCATCGACTAAATAATATCAGCTTTCCGCCTATAGACAGGTAGTCTTTTAAACCATTGAGAATACCTCCATTTTCTTCATAAAAGCCAAAATCCTCGTTGCGACCGGATTCGCCTCCCACTATAATTAATTCATAATCCAAAAAATCATCAATTGTGAGTTGCTCATTTAATGGCTTGTTGGCATAAGCCGAATCTGAGTAATAATCATAATTATAACCAGACAATCCATCCCTGATAAACTCACCAGTTGTCGCTTCATTAACAATAAAAATGAAATTATCGCTTGACCTGTTTACAGCCAGTATTTTCCCCGGTGTCAAACTGGCTGCGCGAGCCACCAACGATTCAACGCCGACAGTATCCGAAATGTTACCATCTGTATCGACAGCATAAACCATATAAGTATGTTCATTGGTATCCAGAGAATAATCATTATCAACAAATGAGAATTCGGTCAGCTTATCGAGTAGAGCAACCCCATCTCTGACGATTGTATAATGACTAAAATCCTTTTCGAGTTGATTATTGCCTTCCCATGTAAGTTCAATCGCACGATACCCGGGAAAAATCGCCAACCTAGTCGGTGGTCTGGGATTGGAGTAAGGTTCCAGCTTTTTCTCAACCGTAAGGATTGTACTTTGATCATCATTATCAACAGAAATTACATGAACCGTATATTCCTGGCCTTCAATTAATCCATCTATGACATAACCGGTTTGAGATGTTTCAAGGTCCGTTGAATCTAAATCAATGAATGAACCGGTATGGTAATATACACGGTAAAAATTAAGATTTGAAGTTTCCTGTTCCTGCCAACTCAGTTCAAGAGAACTTCCGTCACCAACATCAATCAAGGACGCGTCAACTAACGGCGGAGCCTCGGTTACATAATGAAACAGTGCCAAAGATGTCTTAACATTCTTGAGATAATAGTCAATATTAAGATAGACAATGCTATCGCTGGGAGAATGGTAATGTTCAGATAAATCATACTCAAAAACGAATGTTACGTCAACCCCCGCTTCCTGGAATGGAACCTCATCGCCTCCATAACTATAGCGAGGATAGTAAGTACTATAACCTCCAAATAGGGAATCAGCCAACATGCTCCAGAGAACGGCATAACTGTTTACTCTTCCGTGATATAGTACAACCTCGTGAGTTGCGCCTATATCAGTTCCAATCATATCAAGATTCAACATATAGACCATATCATCTCCGCGCGCTAAGGCATCGTCAACATAGTGAGATGCACCCACCCACCAGGATTCTTCCGAATCAAAAGCGATAAATACTATGGTATATTCAGTTTCAATAGTAGAGAATATTCGTGCGAACTCCAACATCGCGGAAGTCCCTGTCCCATTGTCGTCAGCTCCTGGACCGTCTAAGGCATCATAATGAGCACCAACTATAATATGCTTTTCTGGATATAGTGAACCGATCTTTGTGGCGACAACATTGTAGCCATCAACGGGATCATATTCCCACTGTTGAAAGCTGGGGAAGTAATCGATATAGGTTGAATCATAACCAAATGATGTAAACTTCTCAAATATCCAGTCTCGCGCCGCAAAGCAGGAATCGGTACCGGTCAAGCGCCGATAAAATGCCTCTAGTCTTGTCAAATAAGACATTAATGAATCCTGATTGATCTGCTCAACAAATGACTCAATATCAAGATTCCCATATGAAAGACTGGGATTTAAGGTTACATCGCGCCGCCCCCCCAATATAAACGGTGGAGGATCAAGAATAGGCATCATTTCACGGTTACTGCCTGATTTTGCGTCATAATTGAAAAGCCGAAAACTATCCTGCTCATACAAAAGAGGGTATTTCCCAACGTTATCTTTGTCTCGCCGCATGTCAACGGCCAATTCGTGAATGTCCACATCCGATTTAATAAAGGATAACTCTATTCCATTTTGTATTATTTGTTTGGCAAATTGGTTTTCAGCAAATATTAAATATCCGTCGCTGAGACAATACACTGGCTGAATATCAAGGGAATTTAGAAAATCCGCATCCTCTTGATTTACCACAATGACCTTATATAAATCCGCTGAATCCGCTGGATACGCGCAATAGAATAAAACTATAGCCATTATGAGTAAAATTCGGGACGTCATCTGTTCCTCCCAACGCCCCTTTGGATTCGTATCATAACAAATTTCGCAATCTGACCAATATTATGGCGAAATACTATAGTCTCATTATAAAATATATGCTAATTACAACTTATGTCAAGTGCAAATATTGCGTCCAAAATGCCGATTATTCACAGGGACCGGGGCCGCCTTTGAAGACATGATTTATTAAATACACCGCGTCCCCCACGTTGACCGAACCATCACAATTGGCGTCGCCGGCAATCAACGGTTCAGGCGCAGGACCACCCTTAAAGACATGGTTAACTATAAAAACCGCGTCGCCGACATTGATTTCCCTGTCCCCATTGGCGTCTCCGCTAACATACAGCTGACCGACAATCGTTACCGTACCATAGGCTGTCTGAATATCTGATTCACCGGCAAACTGCCATGAAACTATATATCCAAAATTACTGCTGTCGCTGCTGCGACCATAAGATAAAAGAAAATCACTCGTAGATATATCCATCTGCAAAACACTACCCGTAAAATCGGGATGTTCAGCTAAGATATCAGAGGATATCGGAATAATACTGCCGTTTACCGAAACCGTACCTTGATCAATATCCTCAGCGCTCTTCCCGGTAGCCAGATCTCCCAGAAGAACCATTGTTATCTCGGCATAATCGTCCGAATTTATTTTTTCCGGGACAAGTTTGGTAAAACCGACGACTTCGGCCGTTAATAACTCAGATACGGCCGTCTGCAAAACGGTCGTGGCGGTAGGCCGGTCAAAGAACGAGAGCGGCATGCCAAAGAAGAAATACTGATAATCATCACCGAGATATTTCCAAGCTATAGGCATTCCTTCGGTTTCAATATTATCCGTTCGTGAATCATAGGTATACAAAACCTCTAAATTCGGAACATCGGGTATCAGATTAAAATACGAGGGGCAGGGTATCCCCGATACCTGGCTCCAGGGATAAGAATGGTCAACAGTCGCCAACGAATCCCAAACCAGAGCCGGATAACCAGCCGCCTGGCTATGGCCCCCTATCAAATCGGAATAGAGTCCGCTGCCGTCAAACAGGTGGATATAATCAACCCTCGTATCTATATTATACCGCGATTGATAGTAATAGTCAGGGGAACTCTCAATAAAATGTATTGTGCTGTAATCCTCGGATTGAATAGTTATGTTGCC